>CAVLBP010000114.1:0-7274 GCA_963661325.1 bacterium | reverse complement strand
GATTGCTGAGACGTCCTGCTTTGCGCAGGGTTTCTAAGGTCTCAAGTACAAAGAAAGTATGCTGGTTCTCGATATAATTGCCAACATTTTCAACCACTGTCTCAAAATCCATACCGGCTTCTTCGCAGGATGCAATATAAAGTCCGATCAAAGATTCCCCGACAGAAGCTGACTTAGAATCGATCACACAGATCTTCTTATCCTCATGGTCTTCTAAGAAAAGATCCTTTGCCAGACAGGCGCTGTTGTAAGATCCGCTCAACTGGGATGACAAAGTGATCACATAAATATGGTCTGCATCACAATCCATCGCCTGCATATAGGCATCCGGGGAAGGGCAGGCGGACTTTGGACTCTCCTCGCTGGCAGCAACTTTTTGTAAAAAATCTGCCTGATCAAAGGTCGTATCGTCAACGATCTCTGCCTCATCAACCTGTAATGTCAGCGGAACATTGGCAAAATGTCCGTTCTCCTTCATTTCTTCTGATAATTCTCCACAACTATCAATGATTATTTTATACATAAAAACGCCTCCCAACCTGTTTGTGGTTTTGTTTTATTTCTCACGTGGTTTTTATTACTACATCATAATAATATATAAAACCACTTTTGTAAATACTTTTTGCGCATTTTCCAGCAAAAGTGGCTTTCTCCTACTCTTTTACAAGACAAAAGTCAAAATATAGAGCGATTGATTTTCAAAATAGGTCAGTTCCTGCTGCCCTTCCAGATATGTAAAGATTGCATCCTGCCCGATCAGGTTGTCTTTGACTTGCAGGTAATCCTGCAAATTCGACATGCGAAGGGAGATTTCTGTCGCGCCCTGTCGATATCTGTCTCTGATCCGGCTGCCAATAGCAGACATATCTGCTGTTTCAAAATACAGACCTTCCCGGTAAAAATAGTTGTCCGTCACGGATTCACAAGCCGGCAGGTCAAATGGCATATCCGCTGTGTGGGTCGCCGCCAGATCCTGCGTACTGGCACCCAGATAGCCATAGTCGATCTTTTTGGCACCCTGCAATTCTCCCAGAAAATGGGTATTGCCCCAAGTAGTATCCATATAATAGTATTCTCCGTCCAGATTAACCAAGTTCCAGGCATGGTTATCGCCGCCTGCCAGACCGGTCACTACGATAGAGGGAACCCCGAACTGCCACAAAAGATACTGCGTCGCATCCGCGTAGCCCTGACAAACAGTCTTCTTACCTAAAAATACGCTGATGATGTTCTGATTATTCTGGCTATCTGCATCATAATCCACCTGGCTGATCAGTGTCTCATAGACATACTTGGCTTTTTCATAATCGGAGGCATCACTGTCGATCCCAGCAAGCCAGAGATCTGCAACAGCGTCGATCTGCGCCTGCAAATTCTCCCGCTCCTGCTGGGTATAGGTATAGGTCGGCATAAATTCCATGCCGATCACCTTGTCAAAACCGGAATAGGTGTTGTACTGATAACCGGATGTCCAGAAAAGACCGCCGTAATCAGCCATCACGCAACGGTATGCCTTGTCTAAGACATCCTGATCCTTGGTGGATACCGTCACACAATCGGTGTGATGCAGGATGCAGTCTAAGATCTGATCATAGACCGTCTGCTCCTCTGCCGACAACTGCTGATAGGCAAAGCGGTCTGCCGAGATTGTCTCGACCTCTTTTGCCTCGCCCACAATGGTCTTTTCCAAGCGCCCATTGACCGTCTCCTGTAAAAAATCCACCGGACCGCAGGCAGTCAGAAATACCAGACAAAGACAGGCGATAAGCCCCATGCCGGCATATATTCTATTGTGCCCTTTTGTTTTTTTTCTCATTCTACTTCCCAAAGATTAAAAAATCGTTAAAGTTTACGCTTCCTTATAAAAAGATAAGATCAGGTCTTTCAGGCTGCCATAATCTGCCTGCCCCATCAACTCCCTTGCGGAATGCATGGCAAGCATAGGCACGCCCACATCGATCGTCCGCATCGGTAAAAGTGCAGAGGAAATTGCCCCCAGAGTGCCTCCGCCCACAATATCGGAGCGGTTGGTATATTTTTGATAAGAAATTCCATTTGCCCACGCGATCTGTTCTACAATACCGATGGCTTCACAATCCGTGGCATAGGATTGGGAAGCAGCCTCCTTGATGGCAAAACCGTCTCCCATGATCGGCTGTGACGTGATGTCGGCTTTTTCTACATGGTTTGGATGCAGGGCATGCGCCACATCCGCAGAGACCATAAGTCCCTGATAGATGGCATCTTTTGCAGCCCGAGCCGTCCATCCCATAGATTCATAGATCTTTTCGATGACATCGGTAAGGATGGCAGATCCGGCTCCCTGCTTGGTACGGCTGCCGATCTCCTCGTGGTCGTAACAGATGCCGATATTTAGGTGCTTGTCACAGGTAACCTGACACATGGCTTCCATGATAGCGGCACAGGAACTGATATTATCAATACGCGGTGATGAGATCATATCCTCTTGCAGACCGATCTGCGCCGGTTCTTCCCAGACATAAGTTGAGAGTTCAAAGTCCAGAATATCTTCTACCGGCACTTGCAGTTCTTTTGCCAGAAATGTCATAAAGGCATCCTGGTCCTCGCCCATGCCAAGCAGTGGCAGCATATCGGTCTGGCGGTTGAGTTCCACGCCCTTATTGATCTCACGGTTCATATGGATGGCAAGGTTTGGGATGGTTGCCAATGGTCTTTTGCTGTCGTAAAGACGCATCTGCGGATGCAGGCACTTATCTGACCGCAATGCAACGCGTCCGGCAATTCCCAGCGGACGATCCAGCCATGTGTTCAAAATGGCTCCACCATAGACTTCTACATTCAGTTTATGATATTTCTTGGTCTTGACATCCGGATTTGTCTTGATCCGCATGCATGGATAATCGGTATGTGCCGCCGCAATGCGGAGTGCGATGTTATCCCGGCTTGCCAGCATCTCTTCCTTTTTCGGCACGGTAAATGCCAGGATCGTTGTGCCATGGTGATTGATATAATACTTTTTGTTTTCTTCCAGATGCCATGTCTCTTCCATGGCAAGCGGTGTAAATCCTGCCGCCTCTAAATCTGCTGCGCACTGCTGCACCAAGTGAAACGGGGTGATCCCCGCCTTCAAATATTTCATTAAGATCTCATTCTTCATTCTACTTCCTCCATGTATAGCATATCGCCTTTTCTCACTGACATACGTCCTGCGCAGCCCGCCGCAAAGCAAAAGGCGACATGCTATGCACGCCGCCTTTCCTTAATCACGCTGTATCCCAATTTCCCGCTCAATTTAAATCAAGATGTATAAACTAAAAAGGTACATTGAAAACGGTCTGATTAATACTTCGTAGATTAGCCTACTACTGTTACGTTTACTGCCTGTGGTCCCTTAGCACCATCTGTAACATCAAATTCTACAGCAGCGCCTTCTTCTAAAGACTTGAAGCCTTCCATGTTAAGACCTGTGTAGTGTACGAAAACATCATTGCCTTCCTCGTCAGAGATGAATCCGTAACCCTTCTGGTTGTTGAACCACTTTACTGTACCCTTGCTCATTACAAGTACCTCCAAAAAAATTATCTATATTGGAAACCAATATGAAATTAGAGTAGCATACAAGTGCCGAAAAGTAAAGGCATTTTAACCTTTCTTACACGGCTTTTTCCACCGCGATCGAAAGTTTCCCGAAAAAGGCTAATACCCATGTTTTCCATGCTTCTTCCATGCTTCGTTCTAAGGAAAATCCCTGCATGGTACAGCCTGCCGTCACCAGCAATTCTTCCCCTACATAACGCAGATTCAGGGTCAGATTGGCTACTTCTTCCGGCTGGATGGAAAGCCCCTGTTCCTCTATGATCTCGCATAATAATCTTCTCGGACAAAGAAAGGTAAAATGAAAGGATGCCGGCTTGCGCTTGCCCTTGATCATGTCAAAACATAGTTTGCGCACATAGCCATACGGCACACAACGTTCCCCGGAAAGTCCTTCCTCCAAAAGTTCCTCCTCCGACAAATATCCCTTGGTCAGATGTCCGTCCAAAGAATAGGTCATCCGGGTCGTGATCGCTGCTTCGGACAATAAGAAGCGATCAAAAGCCTCCGATACTAAGAGGTCATTCATACATTTCTTTACTTCTAATACTTTCAGTGCTAACATGTCCTCTCCTTGGTATCTGTGATAGGTCTCTTCCTCTATTTGAGCAAAACATAGGCTTTCCACCTATCCTCATTATATACGCCGAAAAGATTCATACAGATCCAGTGCCCCATAGCCCCATTGCCTGTTGGGATAAAGATCACCGGGAATCTGCCTTGCTCCCCGGATCAGAAAATTCTTAACCTGTGTCGTATTGACCAACCTATCCTGTCGTCGTTCGCACCACTGCATATACATAGCCGCCGCCCCGGATGCAATGGCAACAGCGCCGCTGGTGCCGGTCTGTCTTTCATAGTGGACTTCCGGTGGAAAATTGCCCCTGCCAGCCACCGCCCCTTCCACTGCATAGGCCGGTGCCGCCAGATCCGGTTTGATCCTCCGGTCTATCGTATAGCCCCGCCCGCTTTCCAAAAGAATGGCATTTTGCACAGCATTGTAACCGGCAATGGTCAATACACGGTTGGCGTTCGCCGGATTCATGATGGTCGTATCCGGATTTGACGCCAAGAAATAAATACGCCCACAAGCCAGTGCCGATCCCGCCAGATACATATGAAATTCTCCCAGTTGTCCGTTATCGCTATAAACACGAATCCGCCAGATGCCCTGTGCCGGTCTTGTAAAACGATAATAGATCAGTTGGTTTCCTGTCGTGGCTTCTGGAAAACTATAATCCAATTCCACCATTGTTCCATCCAAAGGAAACTCATAGATCTGGCTGCCTGCTGTCTGGATTCCGACCGCCGGATGCACCTCCCCGGAAGGCGAAACAATCGCTACCTCATATCTGGCAGGTGCCAGACTCCACTGTTCCATAACAAAGCCGCAGACATCTTCTTCCACCACGATTTCCACTTGCCGGTAGGCATTTCTTTTCTGTCCTTCTTCTATATCCTCCGCCGTAAAGACTCCCTGAAAATGTTTTCTGGCTGCCGCCAAATTTCCTGTCGCCGTCACCACACATCTGCGGTAAGCAACCGCCAGATCATTCAGATAAAGCGCCAGCGAATTGTTGCCACTGTGGCTGCTGAGCCCGCAGCCCAAGGACATACAGATCACCAGCGATTGTCCCCGCATCCTTGCCAGTTCATCTAAGAACTGTATACCAAACATAATGTCACTTTCCGCATAGCAGGTCGCATCCTCCGGAATAAAATAATACTGGCGCAGATAAGACTTTGCCTCTTTTAAGTGCACCATGGCGATATCCGCCGCTGGTGCAGCCCCGCTGTGTTCTCCCAGGTCACTGCCCGCCGCCACGCTTGCCACATAAGTTCCATGCCCGGTCGCATCACGATTGCCATAGACAGAAAGGGTATCCTGTCCGTACACGGTACCATAATATGGCTTTGGCAGATCATCTGCTATCCTGATCATGCCCTCGTTTTCTTCCACATAATTCTGATCCCAGACCGCAACGACACGGCTCTGCCCGGTTGCATCCAGAAATGCCGGATGGGTCGTATCGATCCCGGAGTCCAAAAAGCCGATCAAAACGCCTTTTCCATCCAAGCCCAGCGCCGGATTTTCCCGTACCTGCAGGATCCCTGCTGCGTCCATGGCTTCCATGGATAAGGGTTGGTAGCAGTTCGGTATGGCATTGTAATTATAATTTGCCACCCGAAAGGCAGAATACTGATCGCTTGCTACAAAGAGTATGGTATAGTCATTTCCCACATCCAGCCCGCAGATGCCATCCGAAAAAGGCGGCAGATACGCCGTGTTTCGCACGATAAGGTCATAATAATCATTTCCATAGATCATATCATAACAATTCATATGGTATCTTATGCCATGATCTGAATTTTATGTATATGACTCCCTATCTATCAGCCCCGCGCATCACTATCTTTGGTCCGCCCTTTTTCGTCACATAGTCCTCCGTGATGATGACTTCCCCGATATTGTCATCCTTCGGGATCTCATACATGATATCCAGCATAAATTCCTCTATGATGGCACGTAAGGCTCTTGCGCCAAGTTCTCTCTGTTTTGCCTGTTTTGCAATGGCGTGCAGCGCCTCATCCGTAAATTCCAGCTTGACCTCATCCAGTTCCAGTAACTTCTGATACTGCTTGATGATGGCATTCTTTGGCTCTTTTAAGATGCGGACTAACATATCCTCATCCAGTGCCTCCAAAGAAAATAGGATTGGCAAACGTCCCAGAAATTCCGGTATCATACCAAAATTCTTGAGATCTTCAACTGTGGCTTTCATCAGGATATTTTCTTCCTGGTCATACTTGTCCTTGAGATCTGCCATAAAACCCATGGAAGATGCCTTGTTGAGTCTCTCCTTGATGATGGTATCCAGATCTGGGAAAGCACCGCCGCATATAAATAAGATATTCTTGGTATCTACGATGGTCATCGGCACCATGGCATTCTTGCTGCTGGCTCCGACCGGAACCTCAACCTCGGCTCCTTCTAAGAGTTTGAGCATGCCCTGCTGTACGGATTCCCCACTGACATCACGCTGGTTGGTGTTTTTCTTCTTTGCCAGTTTGTCAATCTCATCAATAAAGATGATACCGCGCTCTGCCTTTTCCACATCATTATCTGCTGCCGCCAAAAGTTTGGAAACAACGCTTTCGATATCATCACCGATATAACCTGCCTCGGTCAGAGAAGTCGCATCTGTAATGGCAAGCGGCACATCCAAAAGGCGTGCCAATGTCTTTACCAGATAGGTCTTACCACTACCGGTCGGTCCGATCATAAGCATATTGGACTTTTCAATCTCGATCTCATCCATGGTCCCGGTTGCCACACGTTTATAGTGATTGTAAACGGCAACGGACATGACCTTTTTGGCATATTCCTGTCCGACCACATACTCATCCAGTTCTGCCTTGATCTTGTGTGGTGGCGGAATATTCTTGATATCAAGCACAGGTACTTCCTGCTTGTCTTCTTTCTTTTTCTTCTTTTTCAAGCGCTGTGAATTTGGCATATTTGGCATGAAATCGGAAAGATCCGAAAGATTTACCATGCTGATATTCGGCATCTTGGAAAAGTCAATGTTGTTTAAACTTGCATTGTCTCCACTGCCAAAGCCAAAACCTCCCATAGAATCAAAAGTCTTTTGCATACAGTCGTTGCAGATGCAAATGTTGTTTGGAATATGGATCAT
>CAVLBP010000113.1:0-7296 GCA_963661325.1 bacterium | reverse complement strand
CTATAATTCTGAACAACAACGATGCATTCGTGTATGCAATTTAAATACAGGGGAGGAAGATGTTGTTGTCGCTAATCCAGATCAGACGGTAGACTACATACAAGATATTAATATTGTTGTGGAAGATGCCAGAGCGTTTGTAAAGAATGTTTCACGCGCCTCACAGTGGAAAAAATTAAAAACAACATCAGAAGTGATTACGGGAATTGACACGATGTCAGCAATGGTCTTTGTTGCGGGAGTCGCGGCATTGATAGGCTCATATATGACGGCAGCAGCAGTTTTCTCAGAAATGGGATCTACGGCGGTCAATTATATTATAAGCAAGTTTGAGAGGGCGACAGTTGTTACTACGATTTATAAAGCGAACACAACACTAGTTACGCAGTTTGAATATGTATGGAAACTAACGCCACTAGGGGGATCGACATATGGACCATATGTTTATGATACACCATCGACCTAAAAATGAAGATGAGGGAGCCTTGGCTATGATCTAGCCAAGGCTCTTTTTTGTAAACGAGAAATAAGGATACTCTTTCTTGCCCGCCTGTGGTAAGATAGGAAGGTGAAGAAAGAAGGTAGACAAGAGATGAAATACGATATTGTTTTATTTGATTTGGATGGAACACTTTTAAATACATTGGAAGATCTGGCAGACAGTGTGAATTATGTCATGGGACAGATGGGCTATCCCCTGCATCCTTTGGAGGATATCCGCCAGTTTGTGGGCAATGGTATCCGCACCCTCATGGTCAAGGCAACCCCACAGGGGGAGGACAATCCTCGCTTTGAAGAAGCCTTTGCCATGTTTAAGGCTTATTATCTGACCCACAATCAGATCAAGACCAGACCTTATGATGGTGTGATGGAACTTTTGCACGATTATGAGGAACAGGATATGCCTATGGCGATCGTGACCAACAAAAATCAGGAGTCGGTAGATGTGTTGGTGCGCGATGTATTCAAAAACCATGTGCGTGTTGCAGTGGGCGATGACGGAATCCGCCAGAGAAAGCCTGCGGCTGCTCCGGTCGAGGAGGCACTGCGCAGACTGCGTCAGGTCTATGCCGATCAGGCATGGGCGCGTATGGGCGGAGAGGATGCCTTGTCCGAGACAGACTGGCTGGAATGGATCAAGCCGCATGTCCTGTATGTAGGAGATTCGGATGTGGATGCAGCGACAGCGGAAAATTCCGGCGTGGATTGTGCCCTGTGTGCATGGGGATTTCGCGAGGAGTCTTTGCTTGAGACCCTGCCGCATGTGGTCTTGTTACATAAACCATTAGAATTAGAAGCATTTGTGAGAGGATAAATATGGGTATAAAAAAGGCATATTGCCGCGTATATCAATGGATCTATAATATTGGAATGAAAGTGGTCAAATGGAAGGAGCCGGAACGCTTGGAAGGTGTGGATAGTTTTCACAGTATCCCGGAGATCCTGGAGCAGGCAGGTGTCTGGGCGCCTATGGTCGTCACCGGACCCCGTATCGGAAAGACCGGTTTTTTGAAAGACCTCTACAACGATCTTTCGGAACGATCGGTCATCTATGATCAGGTGCATCCTGACCCGACGATCTCGCAGATCGAGGACATGTATCAGATCTACCAAGACCATGACTGTGACAGTATCATTGCGATCGGCGGTGGCTCCAACATGGATGCGGCCAAGGCTCTGGCGGCGCGTGTCGCCCGCCCGGATAAGTCTTTGCAGGACATGAAGGGACAATTAAAGGTCGGTCGTCAGGTTCCCTTTTTTGTCGCGGTTCCAACCACAGCAGGCACAGGTTCGGAGACGACCATTGCAGCCGTTGTGACGGATGATGCCGAGAACCACAAGTATGCCATTAATGATCCGGTACTGGTGCCGGATTATGCCGTTATGGATCCAAGCCTTACCGTATCCCTGCCCGCAGATATCACGGCGGCGACCGGTATGGATGCACTGACACATGCGGTGGAGGCATATCTGAGTTGGACTTACCGCACGGAAGAGACTATCGAATATTGCGAAGAAGCGGTCACGGCGATCATGGAATTTTTGCCCCAAGCCTACGAACAGGGAGATTCTCTGGAAGCCAGAGAGGAAATGCTGATCGCTTCCTTTAAGGCGGGGGCAGCCTTTACAAGAGCCTGCGTCGGAAATGTGCATGCCATTGCGCACACGATTGGAGGGCTTTATCATGTGCCGCATGGTCTGGCAAATGCCGTGGTATTGCCGATCGTCCTAGAAGACTACGGATCGGCAGTCTACGGGAAATTAGCGCGTCTTGCGACCCTGTCACAGGTGGCTCCGGAAGGAAGTGAGGCGGAGCGTGCCGAGGAATTTATCAGACATATCAGACAAATGAATGAACACATGGGTATCCCGGAGCATCTGCCGCAGATCCGCGAAGAGGACATCGCGCAGATGGCGGAGTGGGCAGATCAGGAAGCCAATCCCCTCTATCCGGTGCCTGTGATTTACGATAAAAAGCATTTTGAGGAAGTGATCCGAAAAGTTGCTGGAAAGTAGGAGGTAGACAGAATTGATAAACATTTACAGAACGGACAACCGTATCATCTCCGAAATAGATCAGTTCGATACCGGGGCATGGGTAAAACTTACCGCACCGACATTAGAAGAATGTGCAGAGATCAGTGATTGTTTTCATATGGATATCGCAGATGTGCGGGCTGCCCTCGATGATGAGGAAAGTTCCCGTATCAATCTGGAAGATGAATATACACTTATCCTGGTGGATATTCCATCAGCAGAAATGCGTAACAACCGTCATTCCTATACCACAATCCCGCTGGGAATCTTGATCGCAGAAGATGTGGTGATCACGGTATGTGCGGAGGAGACTGCCGTACTGCGTTCCTTTGTGGAACAGCGCGTGCGTGATTTCTCCACCAAAAAACAGATGCGCTTTACCTATCAGATCTTATATAATGCATGCATGGTCTATCAGAGCCTGCTGCGCAGCATTGACAGAAAGCGTACGGAGATCGAGGAAAGGATTGATCAGAATACCGAGGACGTGGATCTGATCGACCTGCACGAATTGGAATCCAATCTGGTCTACTTTGCTACATCACTGCGGGCGAATGGCGTGGTTCTGGATCGTTTGACACGTTATGGGAGGCTCCGTCAGTATTCGGAGGATCAGGAACTTTTAGAGGATGTGATCATTGAGAACAGACAGGCGATCGAGATGACACAGATCTATCGTGACATCATCAATGGTACCAGAGAACTGATGTCGACAGTCATCAACAATCGCCTGAATAATGTAATGAAATATCTGGCAGCGATCACGATCGTTATGTCCATCCCGACGATCATATCGGGACTCTGGGGCATGAATGTTGGCAGTGAATGGATGCCATTTGCTTCTGTACCGCATGGCTTTGCAATTATTTGCGCAATTACTTTGTTGCTTTGTATTTTTGTTATGCTTTGGCTTCGCAAGAAAAAGATGCTTTAGCCTGGGCAAATTGATCCTTGATCTTATAGAACACCTGCATAATGCGGGGATCAAAAGATATGCCGTCTTCTTCCTTGAGAATGGAGACGGCTTTTTCGTGGGAGAAAGCGTCCTTATATGTGCGTTGACTGGTCAGGGCATCGTAGACATCCGCGACCGCCAGAATACGTGCGCTGAGGGGGATATCCTCGCCGGTAAGTCCTTTTGGATAACCGGATCCGTTCCATTTCTCGTGATGGTAGTATGCCATGTCTCTGGCATCGTTTAGAAAACTGTCCTCGCCGACGATCTCAACGGCGTGTGCCAGTGCCTGACCGCCGAAGGTGGAGTGCTGGCGCATAAATTCCATTTCCTCCGGACTGAGTCGGGATGGCTTTAGAAGTGTGCTGTCAGAAATGCCGATTTTTCCGAGATCGTGCAGAGAAGCGCCACGGATCAGTCTGAGTTTGTAATCCGGGGTAATCTCATCCGGAAAAGTATGTGCCTGATCCAGAGCATTTAAGAGTATTTCAAAATATTCTGCCGTGCGCCTGACATGGGAACCGGTGATACCATCTCGGATTTGAAGCAGGTCATTTAAACTTGCAATCAGGGCGGTTTCTACTCGGGTGACTTGCTCTGTCTTTTGCAGGATGACTTCTTGCAGATGATGCTGATAGCGTGCCAGATCTAACTGGGTACGGATACGAACGCGCATGATCTGGGGCTGCAGTGGTTTGTGAATGTAATCCGCTGCACCTAGTTCCAAACCGTGGATTTCGTCGGCAACATTATCCTGTGCCGTTAAAAAAATGATAGGTGTGTCTTCGGCCGATGGCAGGGAACGGATGGCTTTTAAGGTCTCGAAACCGTCCACCTCCGGCATTTGTATATCGAGCAGGATGATGTCCGGCGTATGTTTTCCTAAATAGCGCAGAGCCATTTTGCAGGAATTGGCGGTAACGACATTGTAATAGTCATCTAGTGCCTCCTTGGCAGTGCGTAGGTTGATGCCACTGTCATCAATGATTAAAACTGTTTCCATGCTGTCTCCTTCTTGTATGTCTATAATGAGGTCGGAAGATCCTGACCGGCAAATCTGCCACTGGCTCCACAAGGAAGGGTAAGTCCGTTACAGGAGACAGGGAGTCCGATTTCTTCTGCGGCTACACTTCTCGGATAGCCTTTTAAGGCGGTTGAGATCATATAGTGCAGTACGGCAGGCTGTAAGCCTGTAGTGTATGAGTTTACAAGGAAGAAAAGCGGCTGGTCAGTCAGCAACTGCGCACATAATTCTATGAGCGGATAGATGGCATCCTCGATCTTCCAGATCTCTCCCTTAGGACCGCGTCCGTAAGATGGGGGATCCATAATGATGGCATCGTAATGATTGCCGCGTCGGATCTCGCGCTCTACGAACTTCTTACAGTCATCCACGATCCAGCGGATCGGTGCATCGGCAAGACCGGAAGATACGGCGTTTTCCTTTGCCCAGGTGACCATACCCTTGGATGCATCCACATGTGTGACTGCTGCGCCGGATGCTGCGGCGGCGATGGTTGCACCGCCGGTATAAGCAAAGAGATTTAATACCTTGATCGGGCGATCCGGATGCTCTTTCTTCTTATTATATATAAGGGTGGAAAACCAATCCCAGTTGACAGCCTGTTCCGGGAAAAGACCGGTGTGCTTAAAACTGAAAGGCTTCAGATGGAAAGTCAGGCTGCCGTTGTGGTTGGCATAGAGATTGTCGTTATCGGTGTGCGGCAGTTGATAGGTGATGCTCCACTGCTGTGGCAGATCAAAGAACTCCCACTCGCCGCCGCCCTTTTTGCTGCGGTGATAGTGCCCGTTTAATCTTTTCCAATCGTTTACTTTCTTTGGAGTGTTCCAGATGACCTGCGGGTCAGGACGGAGCAGGGTGTATTTACCCCAATGTTCCAGTTTCTCACCGCCGGAGCAGTCGATGACTTCGTATTCTTTCCAATGGTCTGCTATCCACATAATGATTCCTCACATTCTATCTATCGTATCATTCGATTTGCTTTCTTTTTATTGCTTCTATATTATATATGAAGAAAGACTAAGATGCCACTGAAAATATTGTATGCGAAAAAAAACAATATTTATTCAAAAAACCTTGCAAGTATTGATTTTATCATGTATATTAGATGTTGCTGTGACATTGATAGCGTTGAAGCGTGAGGTTGCTGCCGATTATCACCATAGTAATCTGGCAGGTTTTCCGTGGAGCGAATGTCAAGTTAGGAAACTGGCGACAAGTCACTGTACAAAATATAGTCTACCATTGTGTAGAGACACGTGTGTTAATCTTTAGGACACACACGGAGAAGTGTACAGTCACCGCTTGTCGTACTATTGAAATAAGTGCGAAGGAGGCGACTTTTTTTATGGCAACTCAGGTTATGAGAATCACACTCAAGGCATATGATCACGAATTAGTTGATGCATCTGCTAAGAAAATCATCGAGACTGTTAAGAAAAACGGATCACAGGTGAGTGGACCGGTACCACTTCCAACAAAGAAGGAAGTTGTTACTATCTTAAGAGCGGTACACAAGTACAAAGATTCCAGAGAACAGTTCGAGCAGAGAACTCATAAGAGACTCATCGATATCATGACACCTACCCAGAAGACAGTTGATGCATTGCAGAGACTCGAAATGCCAGCTGGTGTTTACATCGATATCAAGATGAAGTAAGAAGTTAACAAGGTTAACAATCCGGTATAGGTTTATATAGAAGCAACATTTATGTTCCACTTATATTGCCTGTTCTAGGATGATCGGGTCCGCTACTCCGGTATATCCGGGCAAGAAACGATCCGCTGTAGAAAAACAGGAGGAAAGAAAATGAAGAAAGCTATTTTAGCAACAAAAGTCGGAATGACTCAAATCTTCAATGCTGATGGAGTTTTAACTCCTGTAACTGTTTTACAGGCTGGTCCTTGTGTAGTAACACAGATCAAGACTGTTGAGAACGACGGTTACGAAGCAGTTCAGGTTGGTTTCGTTGACAAGAAAGAAAAGGTAGTCAACAAGGATGCTAACGGAAAGAAAGAAATCAGAAACAGACATGGTGTCAACAAGGCTGAGAAGGGACACTTCGATAAGGCCGGTGTTTCTGGAAAGAGATTCGTTAGAGAATTTAAGTTTGAAAATTGCGCAGATTACAATCTTGCAGACGAGATCAAGGCTGACATCTTCGAAGAAGGTGACAAGATCGACGCCACAGCAATTTCAAAGGGGAAAGGATTCCAGGGTGCTATCAAGAGACTTGGTCAGCACAGAGGACCTATGGCTCATGGTTCTAAGTTCCATCGTCACCAGGGTTCCAACGGTGCTTGTTCTTCGCCGAGTAAGGTGTTCAAAGGAAAAGGAATGCCTGGACACATGGGAAGCGTTAAGGTTACAATCCAGAACCTTGAAGTTGTACGCGTAGATGCAGAGAATAACCTGCTTTTGGTAAAGGGTGCTGTTCCAGGACCTAAGAAGTCTTTAGTTACAATTAAAGAGTCTGTAAAGTCAGGTAAGTAATCGATAGTAGGAAAGGAGGAACTTTACGATGGCTAAAGTATCCGTATACAATATGGAAGGCAAAGAAGTTGAGACAATGGAACTTAACGATGCTGTTTTCGGTGTTGAAGTAAACGAGCATTTAGTTCACATGGCAGTTGTCCAGCAGCTTGCAAATAACCGTCAGGGAACTCAGAAGGCAAAGACACGTTCTGAAGTTCGTGGTGGTGGTAGAAAACCATGGAGACAGAAGGGAACAGGTCATGCAAGACAGGGTTCTACAAGAGCTCCACAGTGGACAGGTGGTGG
>CAVLBP010000112.1:0-7362 GCA_963661325.1 bacterium | reverse complement strand
TGCTGAATCAGATCCGCTTGCTGTGTCTGATTTTGCACTGTCGGAATTGGAACTTCCGCATGCTACCAATCCTACGGTCAAGATACCGGCTACTGCCACTGCTAATAATTTCTTTATTTTCAAATTCTTCATTTTAAGTTCTCCTTTTTCATCATCTTTTTGTAATCTTTTACATTTTTCCCTTTATTTATTCTACGCAACAACAGGCCATTTCGTTCCGCATTTGGCACATACAGCCTACATATCTCCCATACATAACTTTTTCTTTCATCTCATTTCCTCCTTTTCTTTTCGATGTTTCCGATTATATCCCACTATTCCTATCGTGTCAATAGGGATTATACAAAAATTTAACTGCTTCCTGTTTTTCTGTAAATACAAGAAGCAGTTATACTTTTATCGGATCAGGTCCGCATAATCTTCCGGCGTAAAACGATGGTAGATGATATGACAGCCTTCCTCATGGAAGCAATAATAATAAGGATCATTCTCGCGGTCTTTAAAATGGATGGCATAATCAAAATCTGCATCCTGCATATCTTGGATCTCAACTGCCTGACTATATTTGCCAAACAAACTCAGCAGTTTCTCCCTGCTGCACTCATGTGTCTGCACCAGAGCGACCAATTCTTCCAGAAATCCGTCGTCATACATATGCTCATGCACATATGCCACGCCATCTTCCGGAATCTCGATACAAAAGCGTCCCTTTTTACTGCTGCAACGGACATTTCCCAGTGTTCGCGTCACGGTTTCCGGCAGAGCATGCATGACATCCAACATTTCTTCCTCTGACATCTGCCTGCCAAAGAAATGGCAAAGGGATGTCAATGGGAAATACAAGCGGATAACCTCCCGCCGATAGCCCAGTTTAACTTGTTCCTCCCAGATAAAGTCCATGAGATTTTTTGCAAGGCATTCATAGCCATTCTTCAGTTTCGCGCTATACCAATCCTCCACATCCTGTTCCTTTAATTGCTCCCTTCCCGCTTTAACATAATGCAGGGCATTTTCACGATTGTGTGCTATTTCCTTCTCTGTCATGATACGTTGTTGCTTTGCCGGGCTTCCCAGCACAAGACTTCCATCTTCCACCTCCATCCCCTGTGTAACCAATGCTCCTGCTCCTACCAGACACTGCTTGCCGATATACGCTCCATTCATGACAATGGCACCCATGCCAATGATCGTATTATCTGCAATCGTGCATCCATGCAGAATCGCGCCATGACCAACTGTAACGTTCTCTCCAATATTTACCGGATAGCCATCCCCTGCATGTATGCAGACATTGTCCTGCACATTACTGTTTCGTCCAATTGTGATCGGTGCCGTATCCGCCCGAAGTGTTGCATTATGCCACACACTAACGCCTTCTTCCACCGATACTTGACCTGTCACGACCGCGGTCTCTGCCTGATACCATTTTTTCTTCATGCTACACTCCTTTTTTGCAAAGGATTATGCCTGTGCCTCTTCCTTTGCACCAAATAATTTTTTCAAGCAAGAAAATGCAACACAGACACCCAGAACCATCAAGAGAATGGCAACAATAAATTGCAGACCATCTACTAAGAAGCTTGCCTGACCACTAGCAATATTGCGAACCAGGGCAATGGTCTTCTGGATCAGTGCTGTAAATGTAACTGCTAACATAATAAACATTGGTGCGTATAATGTCCAGCCCGTTCTTCCTGTTGTCTTTAAGAATACAGAAAGTGCGATCAAAACTAAGGCTGCTAACAACTGGTTGGCAGAACCAAAGAGTGGCCATACATTGTTGTATCCGCCCAGCGTCAAAAGGTAACCAAAGAATAAGGTAATGACAGTTGCAAAATATTTATTGGTAAGCACTTTCTGCCATCCCGGCATCTTGGATGTATCTGTGGTATCTCCCAGAAAAAGTTCCTGGAAGGACATACGACCGATTCTTGCGACCGAATCCAGTGATGTCAAAGCCAGTGCAGATACACACATGGTCATAAATACGGTTGCCACCTGTACCGGCAAGCCTAATTTTTCCAAAAATCCTGCAACACCGGTGGAGAAGATAGAAAATGGTGTTCCTTCCGGCTTTGTACCATTGACTGCAACGGCACCGACAACAACCAGAGCGACGATACCCAGCAGTGATTCTACGACCATGGCGCCATAGCCAACCATCGGCATATCTTTTTCATTGCTGATGGTCTTAGAAGATGTACCGGAGGATACCAGACTGTGGAATCCGGAAACAGCGCCACAGGCGATCGTAACAAACAAGGTCGGGAAGAGATAACTTCCGTCTACATTAAACCCGTTAAAGGCATTGAGCTGCATGGTCGGATGTGCAACAAGAACACCTACAACGGCTCCGATAATCATACCCAGTAACATAAAGGTCGTCATATAATCTCTTGGCTGCATCAAAAGCCACATTGGCATAACCGATGCTAAAAAGAGGTAAGCCATGATGATGTAGATCCATGCTGTCTTGGTTGCATAGATCGGAAAATGCATACCCAGTGCAAACATACCGACCAAAAGCGCGATAGCAACAAGGGCTCTGACCCACTCTTTCATCTGCCCGACACATTTTTGAATAATACCAAAAATGATGGCAACCACGATAAACAACATTGAAATAGAAGCGGCAGCAGAATCTGCATATGCAGTCGTTTCGCTCATATCAGCCACGCCCTTGCCTACAAAAGTACCTGCGACCATGTCGGTAAAGGCTGCGATAACAAGGAGGGTAAAGAGCCAGCAGAAAAGCATAAATAACTTTCTTCCTGTCTTGCCGATATACTTTTCAATGATCATTCCCATGGACTTTCCTTCATTTTTAACAGAAGCATATAGGGCACCAAAGTCCTGTACTGCTCCAAAGAAGAGTCCTCCGATGATCAGCCAAAGGAGTACCGGCACCCAGCCGAATACAGATGCTAAGATTGGTCCGGTGACAGGACCTGCGCCTGCAATGGATGAGAACTGATGGGAAAATACCGTAAACTTAGATGACGGTACATAGTCCTCTCCATCCTCATGTGTGTATGCCGGGGTCTTTGCCTTTGGGTCGATCCCCCATTTGTTTGCCAGCCATCTTCCATAAAACAGATAGCCGGCGCCAAGTGCTACAATTCCGATTAAAACAATAACTAATCCATTCATGTCTTTGTTCCGCGCTCACGCGGCTCCCTTCTATAAATTTCTAGCAAAGAGTCTATGTATGAGAAATGTGCTTCAACAGAATTTCCTATTACATAAAAAAGCCCTCGTCTTTAGCACTCACTAAAGACGAAGGCTCTATGCTTCCGCGTTACCACTTTAATTGTCACAAAATGTGACCTCTCAACCTCATCACCGCAATCTATCTTGCAGAAATAAGTCTCCATATAACGGTGGAAACCGGTGGCACCTACTGACCAAAAAGGTATTCAGCGCACTGCTCGCAGAGGATAATCAAAAGAACCATACCTTGTCTCGCACCAACCGACAAGTCTCTGTACTGTATGAGGTGTCCTCGTGATCTTGTTCTGTTCTTTGCATTTACTCTTTGTTTGTTCTTAAATTACCACCGGATTTTTCCAATGTCAATAAATTTTCTTATAATTATTCCACGATATCCGCAATTTTGTGAACAATTCAGAGTTTTTCCCAATTTTCTTTTGCATTTTTATAAATTATTTCACACCGTCTATGCTTTGTTTTGACAAATTCGTCTGATGGCTGTATCGATCTCGTCCAGCACGCCATCTATGCCCAGCCGCGTGACATTCAGGCACAGGTCATAGTTTCCTGCATAGCCCCAGTCCTGTCCGGTGTAACGCAAATGATAGGCACGCCGTCTCTCATCCGTCGCATGTATGGTTTCCTTTGCCTTGCGCGGGGAAATATCATGTTTCTTTGCGATCATCCGGATACGATCGTCCTCCTCTCCCATCAAAAAAATACGCAGGACATTTTCTCTGTCACTATAAGCATAGTTTCCACATCTTCCCAGGAGGATAAAACCATCTTCCGGCATGATCTCGCCCAATGCCTGCTTGGGTCTTTTATATAATGCCTCCTCGTCCTCTGCTAAAAGAATTCCATAGGATAAGGTATCAACCGGGTTTTCCCCATAAAAATCCGGAAAACGGTCAATGGTCCCCTTACTGCGGATCAACTGACTGACCTTCTTTCGATCATAAAAAGGCAACTGATAACGTTCGGCAAGTTTCTGTCCGATCAGATCCCCCTGACAGCCACACTCGCGCGCTAATGTGATAATCATACGTTTTCCCTCCTGTTATCTATAGTAAACCGGCAAATATTGATGAAAATACGACTGTGAGCAAACCGGTGACCGCAATGGCAAGGCTGCTCATAGCACCTTCGATCTCGCCGAGTTCCATCGCCTTGGCTGTTCCAATGGCATGGGAAGATGCCCCAAATGCCAGTCCCTTTGCGATAGGATCCGTGATACGGAAGATCTTGCAGATGGCTTCACCCATGATATTTCCCAAAACACCGGTCACAACGATAACAGCAACCGTGATCGTGACATAGCCGCCCAATTCCTCCGACAGCCCCATACCGATCGCTGTCGTGATCGACTTTGGTAAAAGTGTAACATATTCCTGGTGGGACAATCCCAGCAAAAGGGATAGGACAAAGACCGTTCCCATACTGGTAAAGACACCTGCCAGAATACCAAGAAGTACCGCGCGCCAATGCTGTTTTAAAAGCTGCCACTGCTCATATAAAGGAATTGCGAGACAGACCGTTGCCGGGGTCAAGAACCAACTCAGATATTTGGCTCCTGCATCGTAAGTGTCATAATCTACATCCGCGACCACCAGAACCAAGATCGTGATCACAATAGAGATCAAAAGCGGATTTAAGATGCCAAGTTTAAACTTTTTCTTTAGAAAAGATCCTGCCAGATATGCAAGCAGACTGATGGTCACGCCCGCAAATAGGGATTCCTGAAAAAAACTATTCATCTGCCTGCTCCTTTCCTTCTGCCTTTTTTGTCTTTTTCTGCTCTTTTCGGATAACGGCTTGTGATACCAATCCCGTTGCCGCCGCAACTGTGATCAGGCTGACAACTGTGATCAGGCTGACCGGGAACAACATGGGCTTGAGCACACCCCAGGACACCATCAATCCGACCCCCGCCGGGATAAACATGACCGGCATGATCTCGATCAGGAACTTGCCCGCATCACGCACCGATTCCAATTTGACGATTCCCGTCATCAATGCCAAAAATAATAGGATCATGCCATAGATACTTGCTGGGATCGGCAGCGGCAAGAGGTATTTGAGACCTTCGCCCATAAATGTGATCACCAGGATGATCAAAAATTGTTTCAAAAACTTCATTTCTTCTTCCTTATGCTTCATTTTTCAATTCTATTTTAAGCGTTTCACATATTCATAAATTCTTTTCAACATTCCATCTTTATCTTCTCCCAATTCTCCACGGATTTTGTCCCCAAATCCCATATACGTATTGAATCCAAGCATATATACAGCCATTGCCATAGACAACTCACCATTTTCATCACCATACAATGATGCCACTTTTCTCAATTCATCAATAACCGTATCGTGCGGTACTTCAACACCGCCTTCTTCATTTACAACAGAATTAATTGCCTCTGGCAATGCCATACACATCTTATAAAATGCATCTTCTTCACCAGTGAGAATTGCATAAAACTGATCCATACTCACACGGCGAATCAATCTATGCTGTACATTTTTCCCATCAACTTTTGTTGACCATTTTATATTCTGTGATTTCTTCGCTATCGCTTCAACCAACAGGCATGCACAATCATCGTCTTCCAGAATCTGTCCTTATTTACAATTTCTTCCCAACTTGTGTGATACACCGATTTATCAAAGATCAGTTTGATTGGATCAATCAGGTTACTGTTGAATCGCTTCAAATCATACGATTCTAGCTTTTCTCCATATTTCATAATCGTTGCACGCACATGCTTCTTAAAATCTTCTTCTGATATAAAATCTAAATTCCACGCCATTTATTTTACCCCTCTAATGCTTTATGTATCTCTACCCCAATTTCATATGCTAAATTGACAGGAACAGCATTTCCAACCTGTTTGTACTGAGATTGAACACTTCCACAAAACTGCCATTCGTCCGGAAATGTTTGACATCTTGCATTCTCACGTACTGTAAACGGTCTTGCTTCCAATGGATGGCATCTTTCTGTTTGCTTCTGAGACGGTGAAGTCAATACCGTCAATGATGGTTCATCCAGACTCATTTTCCTAAGAATTCCTGTTCTTCCGCCTTCCATATCCCAGCAACTTTTCATATATGCTTTTGCAATCTCTGGATCAATATCTCTCCAATATCCTCCAGGTGGAACTAATTCAAATATTTTTCTTTTATTTTCCCCGTATGGCACTCCTGGTCCTTCTGGACAATCCAATAAAACATCTCTCAGGACCGGCTTGTACTCATGTTCTTTCGGAAATGAAAATGAAATTTTCCCCACCAAATCATTTCTAATTCCAACAGTAATCAGTCTCTCTCTTTTCTGCGGCACACCAAAATCCCACGCATTTAAAACTTTTTTCTGAATGGTATATCCAGCCTGCTCAAAAATATTGGTTATCGTTGCATATGTTCTTCCCTTATCATGAGTCAGCAATCCTCGCACATTTTCAAATAAAAACATCTTTGGCTGTAATTTCTGTAAAAAAGTTGCATAGTGATAAAAAAGTGTTCCTCTCGCATCTTCAAGTCCTAATCTTTTTCCAGCATAGGAAAAAGCCTGACATGGTGCCCCTCCCGATAATAGGTCTAATTCTCCCTTTTTTATGGAAAAATAATCTTCCAAATCTAAACAAGATATATTAGCTATATCATCATGAATAACTCTCCAGTTCGGCCTATTAGTTTTCAGAGATTCTGCAGCATCTTTATCAAACTCTATTAATCCTAACGGTTCAAAGCCCGCTTTTTCTATTCCTAAAGCCAAACCGCCCGCCCCTGCAAACAACTCTATGGTAGAAAACACATCACTATCTATTTTTTTTGTTTCCTTATTTTCTATAATATCTTCTAACAACTTATCATAACAAATTGCCATGAATGACCTCCGAATCTAATACGATTATTAATATCATATCATATACGAGCAGTCTTTGCATACAAAAAACCTCCCGAGAAAAAACTCGGGAGGTTTTTATATCGCTTACCTATTGATTACTCAATGATTGTAGCAACACGTCCTGAACCTACAGTACGTCCACCTTCACGATACTTTAATCCCGTTTTACCTCATATTTTTTATGATTTTTTCTCCAAAATACAGTGAAAAACGGCTGATTTGCACCATTTATTTTTATTCGCCTG
>CAVLBP010000111.1:0-7456 GCA_963661325.1 bacterium | reverse complement strand
AATCATATTTCGTTAAAAATTATACTTAGTGTAGATGCGTTTGTCAAGGATTGCGCCCACAAACGATTTTCTATATTCCTTGTAAAATATGCATATTACTTATTTTCTCCATAATAACCATGTAGTGAATTCTTACACCAGACTTCAAACATAATTTCATGGTTGAGTTTTATATATTTTTGTATCTTTCTCATATCTGCATCCTTGGTAAAAGAGTAGCCTGCCACTATAAAATCCGCTTGATCTGCAATTTTTTCCAACTGTTCAACTGGCATATTTTACCTCCACTTTCTTGATCGGCTCTACAAATTTTTGTGCATCCATGTATAGCCTTTCACAAATCGGTATCAGATCAATGTAGTCTTCTACCACTTTATTTTGGTTTGCATATTGAACTTCAAGGACAATATAGCCATCGTCCCATTCCTTAACCTTTTCAATCTTCTCCAGACTATACGGTTCCTTAAATCGAACTTGTTTTCCCGCGTAAGTAAAGATAATGTAATCTCCACTACTTGACAAATAAGCAATATCCTTTGCATTTTTTTGCATCATCCATCGCCTCCGCATGAGAATTACAGCGTATCATCCTCACCGGACATATCGATTCCGTATTGCTGCAAAAATTGCTGCATATCTTCATCATCTTCAAAGTTGTTCTCGATCTCGTCCTGCATCATCTCCATAAAGGCAGCATTGGTGAATAAAAGCCCCCATGTAATAATCAAAAGTAACACAGAGATGGCAGCCGTCACGATTCCCCCGATCGCAAGCCCCTTTTTCTCGCAGGTAAGGATCTGAATCAACCCAAAAATGATGGCAAGAATAGCAAAAATGATATTGACACCACTGCAAAAACAAAGCAGGGATATAATACCAAGGACTAAGGATGCCACGCCAAAGCCTATACTCAATTTCTTACCATTTGGTCCTACCTGCGGTCCGGTCTGTCCATTGCCATTGGTATATGGATTGCTATTGTAGGAATACTGGTTATACTGATTGCTGCCTCCATAAGGGTTTCCATTATTCTGCTCTGTCTCGTCTTCAAACATATGCTCGTTATTGTCCATGATGTTCCTCCAAATCTATTTGTGTAAGTCGATGATGTTATAATATATGCCCATAATCCCAACAAGTAAAATAAAAAATGCCAGATACACGCCCGCACATATATAAGCCGTCACCACCATACGATTTTTGCCAAAACGTTTTTGTACATAAATCCCAAAAGCGATCGCAGCCACCGCAAAGACCATCCCCACATACCAATAACAGATCAGACATGGTGCCAATAAGCCACATATCATACTGATGATTGATGAAATTGTAGATAATTTCTGATCTTTCATATGCTTCTTATGCCCTCTGGAATTTGCTTTTTTATCTTACCACTTAATCTTTCAAAATGCCATCCCTCATTTTTTCTTATATTTCAAGCCTTATACTTCAAGTCAGCAAAGAACTCCCTGAAAAGCAGTCTTACTTTTTCTGCTCTTCCAAGGAGTTCTTTCCATGTAAAATGCGTATTTACTTTTCCTTACATCGTCTTAGCAACAACTCTGATGATGTTTGCTGCGGCAAATTGTAAATCTTCTTTCGTGATTTTATACCCGTCTATCTCATTTCCCGATTCGATTGCTTCCACGATATCATCAACGTTTTTCTGACAGCCCGGCATCTGCAAATCATTGCCCGCATAAATGCATCCAGTGGATGCAGAAATCGGATAAACTGCTTTAAATTTCCCGGTAAATTCCGGCATGTCCTGTGAGGTAAACCAGTCAGTCATCACGAGACCTTCAAATCCCCATTCGTCCCTTGCCATTCCCTGAATCAAATCATGACTGTTTGCCGTATGAGTACCGTTTAACAGATTATAAGAGGTCATAAGGGCTAGTGGCTGAGCTTCACGTATTGCGATTTCAAATCCCTTGAGATAGATTTCTCTAAGCGCCCGTTCACTGACATGAGCATTCACAAAATAACGGTTGTCTTCCTGATTATTCACTGCAAAGTGCTTAATGGTCGTTCCTTTTCCCCTGTGCTTCTGTACTCCTTTTGTCATTGCTGCTGCAATTTTACCGGAAACATAAGGATCCTCAGAATAATATTCAAAATTGCGTCCACAAAGAGGATTTCTGTGAATATTCAATGCCGGTGCCAGCCACAAATCTACATGAAACTGTTCCATTTCTGAGCCAACCATATCCCCAGCCTTTTCTACAAGTTCTGTGTTCCATGATTGTGCCAATGCCCAACCAATCGGAATCGCAGTACAATACTGATAATAATTATCCACGTCCTCCTCATTGATATCCGGATCAAACGGTGTATATGCATCACCTATCATCTCTCCACCCGGAAGGAGTGTTCCATCTTTTTTTGTCTTGAAATGTGGTTGCAGCCGCAGTCCGGCAGGTCCATCTGCAAGTATCATATTCTTGATACCTCTGGTCCTTTTGCAAATGGAAGAAGTATCTCCCGCTGCCCCGGGCACGGTATAGGACGCATTTCCTACAACCTCACTTTCATCAGCTCGTAGGGTTCCAACACAAAGCTCTGCAAGCTCTTCCGTCGACAACTGCGCCACTAATTCTTCTACAGTCACCCTTTCATCCAGAATATCCTGCATGGTGATTTTCGCTGTCTTATCTGTACGATACTCCTTTCGCTTCTCCTGATAAACAACCGTTTTTTTCGCGATAACTTCTGAATCAAGGACTACTCTTTCTGCCTGACAGTCGGTAGCTTCTTTTTTCAATTTCTCTGACATTTCAATGCCCGGATGGATTTCATTCAGCACTACATCCAAAGCGAACATATTTTTTGTCTTTAATGTCCGGATATCTGCACTGACCTTCACAATTCCTGCCACTTTTGTGGAAACTGAACTGTTTCCAACCCGTATAATATAGTCGCCTTCCTCCAATATCCATGCCGCTTTTTCTTCCGAATAAGAAGCCATCTGCTCCACATGATACCTCAAAACTATCTCTTCTGTTTCGCCAGGTTTTAGCAATTTTGTTTTATGGTAGGCTGCAAGTTCCTGATAAGGTTTGTCCATCACACCTTCCAGTGCACTGTAATATACCTGAACAACTTCTTTTCCGGCATAAGTCTCCCCTATATTTTTTACAGAAAGAGGAATCCGTATTTCGTTTTCTTCCACACTTATTTTTCCGGATTTTATCTCAAATTCAGTATATGATTTACCATAGCCGAAACAGTACAGTGGGGTCACGCCAAAGCTATCAAAATAACGATATCCAACATAGATCCCATCTTCGTACATTTCATCATCTACGCTCTCGTTATGGCTAAATTTGGCAGAAGAAGGATAGTCCATATAATTTTTTGCCCAGGTATCCGTTGTCTTTCCCGATGGATTTACTTTTCCGGTCAGGACATCCAATAGTGCGTCTCCACCAATATTTCCAAGTTGTGTCATCAAAAGAACCGCATTAACTCCCGCGATTGACTTTATTTCCGAGAGATCCATCACGCCACCAATATTCAATACAACAATCAATTTATCATATGTTTCCGCGAGAAATTGAATGTTTTTTCTTTCGTTTGGATATAATCTGTAATCTCCTTCCTCATCAAATCTATCCGCACCTTCTCCAGAATTTCTTGCAATCACATATACCGCAGTATCAGTCTCTGACCTTGCAACATCATCGTCTGTAACAATCTGGCAGTCCGGTTCTTTATATGGGTTATCAAACATTACAGCAAATTCACTCGTTTGTTTCCTGGCTGCTTCATCCTTCATCCACTGTACATATGCCGCTTTTGCAGCACTACTCTTCTGTTCCTGTTTATCTAACCATGTAGTTGTCGTTATCTCAATTCCGGCATTTTGAAATCCCTGTTCAATATTTACATTACTTCTGGTGTTCACGTCCCCTGAGCCAGTACCGCCTTTAATTGTCGCGCGTGCTCCGTTTCCAAAGAGTGCCACTTTTTGGGTATGAATTGGCAGAGTCCCATCGTTTTCAAGAAGAACCATACATTCGCCTGCAAGTTCTCTGGATAAGCGGGCGTGTAAAACTTCTCGTTCTTCGATCTCGTCTGTTTTTGATGCAAATATTTCCGTCATTTCCCTCATTTCTCCTTTATCTTATTGCTGATGTCTTGCGTCCAGGTCTCTACGGATCTCCTCGTATTTCTGGTCTGTAATCTCATAGAAATACATGGAGATCAAAGAAGCAACATATCCTAGGATCGGCATACCGAATCTCAAAAATACGATCATATTCTGAACAGTCTGTGACTGATCCTGATTTGCTACAAATCCAACTAATCCAAGGAAGAAACTTGCAATGAATCCTCCAATTGCCATACCAAATTTGTTGATAAATGTTAGGGAAGAAGATAGCAAACCATCTCCACGCTTTCCATTCTGCAAAGTCTGAACATTCCGGTAACATTGCCCATCCAAGGTTGCTCGGAAGTTTAGATACAAATCCAAATGCTCCCATCATACTCATGAGCACAATTACCGGTGCTGTAGGTCTGATCCACATGACAGCAAGCTGTAAGATAGATAATAGACTTCCAAACCAGTACAATCTTTTTTTCCCTATTAACTTGGTAAGCGGCGGCAGTAATGGGATAGAAATAATACTTCCCACTAATATTGCTGTTGCGACAGGCGATACCAGATCTTCTCTTCCAAGTACATATTTGAAATAATACATATTCACAGCACTGTAAGTTGCATTGGCAAGCACATCGGTACCGAATGCAATCATCAGCATAAACATTGGTTTATTTCCAGCAATAATCCGTAAGTTCTCTTTTAAATTGAATTTTTCTTTTTTGACCTCTGCTTCAACCTTATCGTATTTCTTGCCGCCCCATGCACATATCCAGAAAGAAACGGTTGTCATAACACCGATCAGTGCACCATAAATTGCCCAGCCCTGTTTTCCTCCACCGAAAACCTCTACTAATGGCAACGCCAGGATTGTGATGATAAACTGGGAAACCGTGCCCATACCCTGTTTCCATGCAACGATCTCTGTCCTCTGCTGTGGATCTTCTGAAAGCACCGGTGTCAATGCATGATAAGGAATGTTAACAACAGTAGATGCCAGTGAATATAAAATGTATATTACATAAGCATACACAACTTTCATTGTCGCGGACATTTCCGGTGCTGTAAATAGTAAGAAGATCAGCAGACCGAGCACCGGTGCTCCAAAAATGATCCATGGACGATATTTTCCCATTTTGCTTCTTGTATTGTCACCAATCATTCCCATGATCGGATCAGTAAATGCATCAATAAATCTGGATACCAGCATTAATGTTGCAACAACATAGGTGCTGATTCCAAAAATATCTGTGTAAAAAAATGTCAAATATGACATTACAAGGAAGTATGCAAGGTTAGACCCAAGTCCTCCAAATGAATATTTAAATACATCAATAAATTTTGCTCTCTCATATTTCTGATTCATGTTGTACCCCTTTCATCTTACCATATCTCTATGGCAGATCAGATTCTCGTTTTCCTTCTCTTCTATAAACCCAGTCTCTTGTATAACTCTTCCGGCGCATCATTTTTCTTCATATATTCTCTGATATAGCCTTTCATCCGCTTTTCCACAGTTTCATCATGTATTAGCGTGTTCTGTGTCGAATCCTCCTGCAGATCAAATAACATAGTTCCAAAAGATGTTGTGTCTCCCATCATGTCTTTTTTTTCAACCTTCATGACCTTGCATCCTTTGGTAAAAGAAAATGGTCCTGCCAGTTCAATGTTCTGCAGTTCTTCTGGCTGAAACATCTGACGCATATGTGTCGGCATCAATGTATATTCATATACTTTTTCCTCCGGATGCTCCGCAGCATGCATATAAACATATCTGCCGTCTGTGACGTCTACCTGACTACCATGATAGCCGAAAACAGCATATTGGCGTATCGGAGTGTCATCTTCCATCACTTGTTTTAGTGGTTTACCTTCCATATCCTTCGGGATTTCCATTCCAAAATACTCTAGAAGCGTCGGTGCCAGATCAATCGTCTGTACAATGGAATTACGATGTTTTCCTGCCAATTCTGCTCTTCTCGGATCATAGATAAAAAGCGGTGTGTGTGCGATTTCATTATAGATTGGCATGCTCGTCTTGCCCCACCATCCATGCTCTCCAAGTAAAAAACCATGGTCTGTATTCACAATTAACATCGTGTCTTCCCACATGTTATATTTGTCCATCGCATCTAACACCTCACCAAGGTAGCGATCGCATTTGCTGACCAGAGCTGCGTAATTATATCTGACATGCTCTATTGTGTTCTCTGACTCAACAGCCGGTGCATACGGCGGCCAATCAGCCTCCATTGCTGCGTCTCCTTCAAAATGATGCGGATAAAGTTCTTTATCTTTTGGCAGAGTGAAGAATGGCTCGTGAGGATCAAAGGTCTCGATCTGCAAAAACCAATTATCCTCATCATGATTTCTTTCGATAAATTCCAGACCATTGGAAAAAGTCACTGCCTGCGATGTTTTTTCTTCGGTATTCATGGTTTCTCGGTTAATTTGATCCTGTGCCATCATACGTGCATAGAGTGGATACTCTAACATGACTTTTTTGTTTTCAAAAACAGTTCCTGCACCCTTTTCATAGCCATGACCCAGATCCGCCTTCCAGTTATCACCTTCCTGTCCTCTTGCAATCTCCCAGGAAGAATAACGGTTGTGATAAGTAGCACCTCCATCCTCCCAGTAATGCTGATGATCACTAACTAGGTGTGTGTAAACTCCTCCTTTCTTAAGAATTTCCGGCATTGAATCATCAAATGGTTCCATTGGTCCCCAACTTCTGTGGAAGAAATTGATCCTACCGGTCTGAAGTTCCCTTCGTGCAGGCATACATGGCATACTGCCCACATAGCATTGTTCGAACTGTACACATTTCTCTGCAAGTCTTTTAAAATTCGGTGTTTTTGTCCAGTCGCATCCGTATGGTTCCAGCATTGCTCTGTCTAAGGAATCATACATTACCATAATTGCTTTCATATGCTTCTCCTCTCTCCTTCATCTGGCTTTTTTATAAAAATCAAGCACTTTTATATGCTCTTTGCGTTTTTTGAAAACGTTTTCAGCTTTTTCTAAAGAAAATATCCTGATGTTCAGGATTTTCTTTTCTACCGTGGATTTCTAATCTCTCTGACAGATCCGCGCTCCATATATTCCGGCATATATTTCTTTGAAAGTTCTGCATTTTCTTTCCCACTCAACTGGTTGAGAAGTTCTGTTGCAATTGTTTCTCCAAGTTCTAAGGATGGAACAAAATAGCAATCTATCTTCGGAAGCATCTTCGCTCCCTGATCTTTCACATGTTCTACGCTAATAACCGAAACATCTTCTCCAATCTGCTGGCCAATGCTGCTTAATATACTTTGCACTTTCACAAGAAGTCCCAGGTCCTCACAGATG
>CAVLBP010000110.1:4061-7529 GCA_963661325.1 bacterium | reverse complement strand
GGTAAGTCCATCATCAGAAACCTCATAGGAAATACTATTATCCTCCAAAAGAGTCTTTACGGATGATGCATCTTTTGCTGTATCACACGTAATCAATGTAACCATCGTTGGTCTTGTAACAACATATCCCAATATAGAAAAAGCTACAACTACCACAGCCGCGATACTAATGATCAAAGCCTTCTGTCTGGTGTTAAAATTCTTCCACCATTCTACTATTCGATTTAATATTCCTTGTATTCTCTCAGGCATGTCTTACGTCCTTATAATCTATATCTGCATATTCATAATCGTGTTGTAACCGGAAATAAACTGATTACGGACTGCCACCGTATATTGCAGTGCCAGATTCGCCTTCTGTTCTGCGATCAAAAGATCGTGCACATTGTCCGATTCACCCAAAGCAAAAGAAACCGCCTCAGCGGAGGCATTATTCTGCAAAGTGTTGGTATCATCTACCATTTTCATGGCATTGTTCAGGATACTGTCAAAACTGCCATCCGCAGCCGAAGTCTGATTTGCCTGTCGGACGGAAGACTGATTGTTGGTTGTCTTATAAAGCCCATTTAAGGATGCTGTTGATGTAACGTCCATTGTTTTCTCCTAATGCATTATGACTGACCGATACTAAGTCCCGCCTGTACCATGGACTTCATGGCATTAAATGCGGTCGTGTTCGCCTCATAGGCACGGCTGCTGTCGATCAAATTGGTCATCTCGGTTACCGTATTGACATTCGGATATGAAACATATCCGTTTTCATCCGCATCCGGATTCGAAGGATCATATTCCATCGTAAAATCCGTCTCATAATCCTCTGTAACAGAAGCAACCTTTACACCATTTCCTTGAAACTGTGTTGTGTTGGAAAGCACATCCGAAAATGACGGAGTAATCTCTTTTTCCTCAAAAGTGACGATTTTTCGACGGTAGGGTGTACCATCCTCCGTTCTTGTTGTGTTCACATTTGCAATATTCTCGGCAATCGTATCCATACGAAACCGTTGTGCACTCATGCCGGATGCACATATATCAAATGATTGAAATAATCCCATGGTCTACCTCCTTATGGTGTCTGCATTGCCGTGTTCATGCGGGTAAATTCATTGCTGACCGCAGACGTCAATGTCTGATATCGTAACTGTTCCGATGCCAGTTCCACATTTTCTGTATCAATATCTACATTGTTGCCATCCAAGCGGTAGGAATAAGACTCATAATCTGTGTAAACCTTTCCCTCTAACTTATCCAGAGACACGTTGTTTACCGCATCTTGTAATGTGTTATATTTGGTACTCTTAAGTTCTTTTTTTAATATATCTTCAAAGGATACATCCTGCCTCTTGTAACCCGGAGTGTCAACATTAGAAATATTGTTGGTAATTGCCGTTTCTCTTGTCCAGCTGGCATCCGCTGCCCGGTCTAAAAGATTGACATAACTGAATGCATTTGAATTGATCATGCTCTTACCTCCTTTCGGTGCTAACTAACCTAATCATATTATATTATAAATTATATCTATGAAAACACAAGTGTTTTTTACATGATATAGTGCCTTTTTGTAAAGGGCAACACAAGTATTTGTAAAAAGGAAAAAGGAACCTACGGTCATCCATAAGTCCCTTTTACTATCATCCATCCTTGCTCTATGCGATTTTAACTGTTGCGTCTGACCTTGTTCAACTCATCAAACACAGCATCATTTAATACTTTGATATAGGTTCCCTTCATGCCGGAAGAACGGGATTCAATCACGCCGGCACTCTCAAACTTGCGGAGTGCATTGACGATCACCGATCTTGTGATGCCTACACGATCTGCGATCTTGGAGGCTACCAGGATTCCTTCCTCTCCCTCCAGTTCATCAAAGATGTGAATGATGGCTTCCAGTTCGGAAAAGGAAAGTGTACTGATCGCTGACTTCACGATCTGGATCTTTCGGTTCTCCTCTGCATTCTCCTCATTGACAGACCGCATCATCTCCAATCCGACAACAGTCGTTCCATACTCACATAAAATAATATCATCGATATCATATGGCTTGTCATAACGATATACAAAAAGTGTTCCCAGTCGCTCGCCCGCAATATCCAGCGGTGCGATGATGGCAGAATAACGATTGATGTCTGCCCCCTCAAAGCCCAGAGTCTGTAAGTTGACATTCTCCTTGGTGGATAAGATGCCCAGCAGACGTTCATTTAACATCGGATCAATAAATCCGCCCACCTCATCAACAATGAGTTCGGTGATGTCCGGTGTAGACCTGCTATGGCTGACACCCAAAACCTTGCCCTTCTTACTGATGACAAGGATACAGGAGTCCAGGATCTCGGTCAAAACCTGGCAGATATCGTTAAAGACCACTTTTGAAGAATTGTTGTTATGCAATAATTTGCCAATCTTCCTCGTCTTATCTAATAATTGAACGCTCATGTTCTTCCTCCTCGCGCAACATACTACATTTCCTAATAACTAAAGAGATTTTAGCACAATAGCATAACAATTACAAGAGTATTCTGAAAATTCCATATACTTATACAAATTGTGTCACATGAGAGAATATTTTCAAGTTAGTCCTGATCTTTTTCCGCTGTCTCTACATGTCTGCATTCCTCATTGGCACACACGAGTTTGTTGCCCTTGCGCACCATATAAGAACCACACTCCGGACATGGCTTTGCCACCGGACGTGCCCATGACATAAAATCACAGTTTGGATTATCCTCACATCCGTAAAATCTTCTGCCTTTTTTGGATTTCTTCATGACAATATCCTTGCCACACTTCGGACATGCCACGCCGATCTTTTCCAGATACGGCTTGGTATTGCGGCAATCCGGGAATCCCGGGCAGGCTAAGAACTTGCCATGCGGTCCGTATTTTACGACCATGTTTCTGCCGCATTCCTCGCAGACAACATCTGTCACTTCATCTTCGATCTTGACCTTTTCTAACTGGCTTTCCGCGATCTTAACTGCTTCCTCCAGATCCGGATAGAAGTTGCTGATGACCGACTTCCAGTTGACGGTTCCCTCCTCTACTTCATCCAAAAGTCCTTCCATATTGGCTGTAAAGTGTTCATCCACGATGGATGGGAAAGATTCTTTCATAATGCTATTGACAACTTCACCAAGTTCCGTCACAAAGATATTCTTTGCTTCCTTGGTGATATAGCGGCGTTTCAAAAGGGTCGAAATGATCGGCGAGTAGGTACTTGGTCGTCCAATGCCGAGTTCCTCCAAGGTGTGTACCAGCGATGCCTCTGTAAAATGCGGTGCCGGCTGCGTGAAATGCTGTTTTTCCTCAAAGGAGTCAAAGCCCAGTTTTGTATCTTCATGCAAACCATGTGCACTGAGTTTCTTGTCGTCCTTTTCCTCATCAGAAGCCGTGTATACCAACATAAATCCGTCAAAAACACGCTTGGAATCCGCTACCGTAAAACGATAATCGCCTGCTGCGATCTTCACA
>CAVLBP010000110.1:0-4051 GCA_963661325.1 bacterium | reverse complement strand
CACATTGACTGTCTCATAAACGGCACTGCCCATCTGGCTTGCCACAAAACGCTTCCAGATCAACTGATAGAGCCGGAATTGGTCTCTGGATAAGGAGTCCTTGATCTCGGATGGCAGTCTTGTGATATCAGAAGGACGGATCGCCTCATGAGCGTCCTGCACTTTCGTGCCATTGGCTCTTGCCTTGGCAGCCCCTTCCTGTAAATAATCCTCTCCATAATTCTGTGAGATAAAATCAACCGCCGCATTCTTTGCCTCATCCGATACACGGGTAGAATCTGTACGCAGATAGGTGATCAGACCGACCGTACCACTGCCCTTGACATCCACGCCTTCGTATAACTGCTGTGCGATACGCATGGTCTTTTGGATAGAGAAGTTCAGTGCCTTTGAGGCTTCCTGCTGTAAGGTAGAAGTCGTAAATGGCAAAGGTGCCTTTTTCTCACGTTTGCCGGTCTTTACCGATTCCACCTGATAACTTGCTGACTGCAACTGGTTCATGATCTTATCCAAAGATGCCTTGTCACCGATATCCAGTTTGCCATTCTTGTCTCCATAGAACTTTGCAACAAATTGCTTCTTGGCATCCAGATTATTTAAAACGACATCTAAGGTATAATACTCCTGTGGGATAAATGCCTCAATCTCCGCCTCACGGTCGCAGATAATGCGAAGCGCTACCGACTGCACACGTCCGGCAGAAAGACCTCTTTTGACCTTTGCCCAAAGAAGGGGACTGATCCTATAGCCAACCATACGGTCTAACATTCTTCTCGCCTGCTGTGCATCCACCAGGTTCATATCGATCTGGCGCGGATGTTTCAAAGAATTTTTGACCGCCGTCTTGGTGATCTCATTGAAAGTGATACGCTCTACATCCTTGTCTTCCAGTTTCAAGGCTTTTGTTAAATGCCAGGAAATGGCTTCTCCCTCGCGGTCCGGGTCAGTTGCCAGATAGATGCGGTCTGCCTTTTTTGCTTCTTTTCTAAGTCCTGCTAAAAGTTCCCCTTTGCCTCGGATCGTGATGTATTTTGGCTCATAGTCATTGGCCGGATCAAAGCCCAGTTGTGACTTTGGCAGATCCCGGACATGTCCGTTGGATGCCATGACCTCATAATTTTTTCCCAAAAATTTCTTGATGGTTTTTACTTTTGCCGGTGATTCCACGATCACAAGATATTTTGCCATTACTCTCTCCTTATATGTAATCCGCTATCTTAAGCGGACGTATTGATTCTTAAAACATTCCTGTAACATCTTCTTGTCGCACAAGCGCATGATGATAGATAAAAGATACAGGAGTTCCAATCCACTCTCTGCAAGCACAGTCTCGATGCTTTTGGGATAGAAATCAAAGCAACTATACACCAACAATTCATCTTTTTCAAGGATAATTTCATTTGGTTCAAAGGCATTGCCACAGGTCAGATCACTAAAATTCGTTTCCTCGATTTCCTCGATAAAGCCATTTAGAGAAGTGATGATTCCCGCCCCCTGTGCGATCAGACGGTTACATCCTGCGCTCATGGCATCCGTGATCCGCCCGGGGATCACATAGATATCTTTCCCCTGTTCCAAGGCATAATCCGTCGTAATGAGAGATCCGCTTTTTTCCTTTGCCTCAACGACAACGACATATTTCGCGATCCCACTGATCAGGCGGTTGCGCGGTGGAAATTGTTTGGCGATCGGCTGACTGCCCATAGGATATTCCGACAAGAGACAGCCGTTTTCCATAATGCGTCCGTACAGACTTCTGTTTTCAGTCGGATAACACACATCCACGCCACAGCCAAAGACCGCCATGGTCTTTTGTCCCGCCTGCAAGCAGCCCTCATGCGCGTAGGAATCAATTCCTCTTGCCATACCGCTGATCACCACATAGCCCTGTTTTCCCAAAAGATACGCCAATTCCTGCGCCATCTGTTTTCCATAGGCACTACAGCGTCTGGCGCCCACAATGGCAACGATCTTTTTGGTCTGCGGGATCTGCCCCTTGACATACATGCCATATGGCGCATCAAAGACTTCTTTTAAATAGTAGGGATACTCAACATCCTCCATGGTCACAAAGGATGCTCCTGTCTGTAAAAATGCCTGATATGCCTTGTCAAGATCCGCCTCTTGTCGTCCCTTTAAAAGGATGTCTGTCTGCCTGTCATCCAAGAGTCCATCCTGTCGCAGGCATTTTTCGGACAGATCATATATGGCATGCGCGCTCTCATAGTTTTCCAACATGATACGTTTTGTCCGGTTGCTCAATCCCTGTAGACACATCCACCAGTATTTGTATTTCATATCCCACTCTCCCAATAATTCTTTTGAATCCCACGATAACAGACCGCCTCCTGTAAATGTCTGAGCGCAATCTTTTCACTGCCATCCATATCTGCTAAGGTTCTGGCAACGCGCAACAATTTATGATAGGTTCTTGCCGTCAATGCCAACTGCTCAAAGACCATTTCCATATAGGCTTCTTCCTCTGCTCCCAAGGCGCAATGATCTTCCATCTTTTCTGCCGGGATCTGGCTGTTGAAGCGGATTGCCGTTCCTTTGAAACGCTCTCTTTGTAAGGCATGGATCTTGCATACCCTTTGGCGTATGACAGCGGATGTTTCTTCTGCATGATCGCTTTTTTGCAGGTCATGAAAACCGACTCCCGCCGCTTCCACGCATAAATCGATACGGTCTAAGAGGGGCTGGCTGAGTTTGTTATGATAGCGCAACAAAGATTGTCTGGAGCAATGGCATTTTGCCAGATCCGGGTAATAACCACAGTTGCAGGGATTCATGGCTGCAACTAAGACAAAATCCGCTGGGAAGCGATAATTTCCGCTGACGCGTGCCACGCATACCTGCTTGTCCTCCAGCGGCTGACGCAGGACTTCCAGTGTGCTCTTTTTAAACTCCGTCAGTTCATCTAAAAAAAGAACACCACCATGTGCTAAAGAGATCTCCCCCGGATGCACCATACTGCCGCCACCGATCAGTCCCTGTTCCGTGATCGTATGATGGGGACTGCGAAAAGGACGTTTTTGCACCAGTTGATCCATCCCCTTTAAGGCGCCACATACACTATAGATCTTGGATACTTCTAATTGTTCTTCCTGGCTCATGGGTGGCAGAATAGTCGGAATGCATTTGGCGATCATGGTCTTGCCTGCCCCCGGCGGTCCTACCATCAGCATATTGTGCATACCGGAAATAGCGACTTCACAGGCTCTCTTTAAGAGTCTCTGTCCATGGATCTGGGCAAAATCATAGCCCTTTTCTACCGTCTCCTTCTTTATTTTTTCTTTATTTTTCTCCTTGTTTTCACTGTCCTCTCTCTCCCCACGCAGATAGGCTAAGACCTCCTGTAAATGGGATAGACCGATCACCTGCATGCCCGGCACCAAAGATGCCTCCTTGACATTTTCCTTGGCAACGATACAGGTCTTTAAGCCCGCTTCTTTGGCACAAATGATCATAGGAAGCACACCGTTGATCCCAATGATCCGCCCTTCCAGAGAAATCTCTCCGGCAAAAAACATATCCTGTAATATGTCAGTCGGAAAAACCTCCATGGCAGCCAGGACCGCCACGGCTACCGGCAAATCAAAACCGGATCCCGACTTTCTTACATTTGCCGGTGCCAGATTGACTGTGATCCGCTTGATGGGCAACTCGTATTGACAATTTTTCAGGGCAGTACGCACTCTTTCCTTAGACTCCCGCACTTCTGATGCTAAAAGCCCTACCATTTCAAACATGGGCATACCATTGCTGATATCCGCCTCTACTGACACCAGACAAGCATCAATGCCGGACAAAACAGCCGTATGAACTACACTATACATAGTCTCCTCCCTTTGTATTCCTCTCACTTGGAAAAACACCGCGAATCACGGTATAACGAAAAAAGATGAAATTATCATAACATAAATTTCACCTTTTTCAAGAAATAATTATGAATTTTTCAACAGAGCCCCGCGCAGTTTCTCCAAGGCTCTTTTTTCTATCCTCGATACATAGGAGCGGGAAATCCCTAACTGCCTGGCGATCTCTTTTT
>CAVLBP010000109.1:6671-7532 GCA_963661325.1 bacterium | reverse complement strand
CCTCCACCGGACGTTATCCGGCATCCTGCCCTGTGAAGCCCGGACTTTCCTCACCTGCTGCCTTTCGGCATTTGCAGCCGCGATTACTTATCTTACTTCTTTTTATGAAATTAGTATATCTTATTTTAGACGTTAAAACAACTTCCACCGATAAATTCCCGCACCAAAGAATTGTTGCAGATATCATCCGCCGGTATCCCCAGAAAATAATCCAGTAGTTTGATCAGGCGCTTTGCCTCGGCATATTCCGGGCAGTCTGCATCGATTGCCAAAAGCTGCGGCATGGCATAGATCTTTAACACAGCCATCTCATAGATGAGCGCAGAATTGAACATTTCATCCGCCTGCTCCTGGAATGGGAAAATGTTCTTTTCCTCACCTCGGCGCACAGAATCCCACATAGCGATAGTCTCCTTTGCGCTGGTGCCTCTGGTTCTGGCATCCCTTACGATACGGCGGATCAGTCTGCCATCGGTCGTCGATAGTGGGTTGTGCTCGTCGATATTTAACTGGGTCAGCGCGCTTATGTAGATCTTGAACTTGCTCTCTTTTGGCAAAGATTCGGACATCTTTTCATTCAGTCCATGGATGCCCTCGATCACCAGAATATCGCGTTTGCCCAACTGCATATAGTGATCCTTATATTCACGCTTGCCCGTCTTGAAATTAAAGGTCGGCAGAAGCACACGCTCGCCCTTTAAAAGGCGCACCATGTCCTCATTGAACTGCCCCACATCCAAGCCCTCAATGCACTCAAAATCCTTCTGTCCGAACTCATCCAAAGGGATCTGATCCCGATCCAGATAGTAGTCATCCAATGGGATCGGATGCGGTGTCACGCCAAGGGCACGCAGTTGTGCC
>CAVLBP010000109.1:0-6661 GCA_963661325.1 bacterium | reverse complement strand
GCTCCATATAGGCTTCCTGCGACAGGATGATCTCCCTGGTCTTTCCTGCACAGACAGCATCATTTAAGACACCAACCGTAGGAATGCCCATATCTGCGCCCCACTGCTCGGATGCCTGCATGACATGAAAAAGTTTGTTTGCCGGAGCAAAAGGCGCAACCTCTGTCGTCACCTTGTCCGGGAACTGCAAAATAAAGCCTTCCTCATAAGGATAAAGGGCAAAGTAGGACAACATGCCGGTATTTGGTGCCATATAGCCATAAAAATAATCCAGACAGCCATCCAGTTCATAGACATTGCAGTTGGAACTGGACCGGTAATGCATCAGACGTTCCTTATCCTGCATACCGCACTTGGCAAAAAGTTTTCTGGCATCCTCGGTCTTCATGGTCTTTTTTTCGATCGTAAGATTCTTTTCCACCAGTGAAAGCATTTCCTTTTTCAAAGCATCCAGCCATGCGGAGTCGATGACCTCCCTGCCTTCCATCCGGCAATAATAGCCTGCTCCCAGAGAATGTTCCACATGCAGGATCTCTGTCCCGTCCGGATACATCTGCTGCAAGGCACGCTGCATCAAAAAGACGACACTTCTGCGATAGGCGCGTCTGCCATTCTTATCCTTGGTCGTAAGAAAAGCAATGTCGCCATCCCCCGGTATGACCTGTCCCAACTCGATCAACTTGTTGTTAAAGACCGCCAGAATGATGGCATCCTCGTACTTATCCTGCCACTCTCGCGCCAGTTGTAAAAAGGTCGTGCCTTCTTCATATTGGTAAGTTTTCCCTTGTACGCAAACTTTGATCTCCTGCATATCTCTCACCTCGTAACGATCCAAAAAGGCTCTGCAAAAGGCTCTGTGGCAACCTCTAATTCCTCTGCCTCCCTTGCAAGCCAAGTCTTCATATATTCGATATAAATGTGCTCGATCCCATAATGTCCGGCATCAATGATAGGCAGTCCGTCTGCCACGGCATCGATCCCGGAATGATGGTCGATATCCCCGGTAATGTAAGCATCTGCCCCTTTTTCTACTGCCAGACCGATCTCGCTTTTTCCGGAACCCGGACACATAGCGATGCTCTGAACCATCCGTTCTCTGTCGCCAAAAACTTTGACATGGGAAAGCCCAAAGACCTCCCGCACACGTTCTGCCAGATCATAAAGACTGACCGCCTGCGTCAGTTTTCCCAGACAACCGATGCCCCTGCCATCCTCCGGCGAGGTAACTTCCAAAGCCTCGATATCTGTAAGTCCTAACTGATCTGCCGCGATCTGTCCCATGACACAGACATCAAAATTGGTATGCATGGCATAATAAGCAATGCCATGTTGTACCAGTGCCAGGATCCGCCTGCCGATAAAATCATCCGCATTCACGCGCTTGATACCGCCAAAGATCAGCGGATGGTGGGTCAGGATCATATCTGCCCCACATTCTATCGCGTGTTCTAAAACTGCATCGGTCAGATCCAGTGCCACATAGACCTTATGGATGACCTGCTCCTTATCTCCGACCAAAAGTCCTACATTGTCCCAATCCAGCGCCTGCTCGCGCGGGATCTCTTTTTCGATCCGCTCTGTCAGATCCATCACTCTCATCGCAAGATCACCTCTTATTTCTTCTGTTTACCACAGACACTTTTGTATCTCCTGCAGATATGCCTGCACTTCCTGCGTCCTCTTTTCGATCGCCGGAGTCTGCTTTTGTCCTGTCAGACGCTCCAAAACCTCTTTTTGGATCCGCTCCTCACGGAGCAGATAAGCGTGTAAGACCGGATGTTTTTTTTGCAAGAGCATAGGACCAAAGAGAAAATCATGCCATGCTACGTCCTGCCTGCGGTCTTTGGTCTCCGGCGCATATCTGACTTTCATCATAGGATAATATTTACCATCTTCCAAGACCATGTCCTCATCCACGATCTCATAGCCTTCTGTGCAGAGAAAACGCCGCACTTCTTCCAGTTCTGACTGGGGCTGCAAGATCAATTCTTTGACACCTTGCGCGATCTTTCTTCCCTCGGTCAAAATATGTATGACGATACCTCCGCCCATACCGGCGATCAGTATGGTATCGATCTCCTCTGCACTAGCGGCAGCCAGTCCATCCGAACGGCGTGTCTGGATCTTATCCTCCAAGCCCACTTCTGCTATGTGGGTCTTTGCCGCCAGAAGCGGTCCTTCCCCGATATCCATAGCGATGGCTGACGGAATGATCTGCTCCTGCACCAGATAGATAGGCAGATAGCCGTGATCGCATCCCACGTCGCAAAGCCGGTTGCCCGGTGTGACCAGATGTGCCAATGCCTCCATGCGTTTTGATAAACGTACCGCCATTACTCTAAGTAATCCTTTAACTTGCGGCTGCGGCTTGGATGACGCAGTTTACGCAAAGCCTTTGCCTCGATCTGACGGATACGCTCACGGGTAACGTTAAATTCCTTACCAACTTCTTCCAGTGTTCTGGCTCTGCCGTCCTCAAGACCGAAACGAAGGATCAAAACCTTCTGCTCACGCTCAGTCAATGTACCAAGCACTTCTTCCAACTGTTCTTTTAATAAGGTAAAGGTCGCTGCATCCGCAGGCACCGGTACATTGTCGTCCTGAATGAAATCGCCCAGATGAGAGTCTTCCTCCTCACCGATCGGTGTCTCCAAGGAAACCGGTTCCTGGGAAATCTTTAAGATCTCACGCACACGCTCGACCGGCATATCCATCTCTGCTGCGATCTCTTCCGGGGTAGGTTCACGTCCTAACTCCTGCAAGAGTTGTCTGGAAACGCGGATGAGTTTGTTGATGGTCTCGACCATATGCACCGGGATACGGATGGTTCTTGCCTGATCGGCAATGGCTCTTGTGATCGCCTGACGGATCCACCATGTTGCATAGGTTGAAAACTTGTAACCCTTACGATAGTCAAACTTTTCTACGGCTTTGATCAGACCAAGGTTACCTTCCTGGATCAAGTCAAGGAAAAGCATACCGCGTCCAACATAACGCTTTGCAATGGAAACAACCAGACGCAGGTTTGCCTCAGCCAGACGCTTTTTTGCCTCCTGATCGCCAAGTTCCATCCGCTTTGCAAGTTCGATCTCTTCCTCCGCGGTAAGAAGCGGTACTTTACCGACCTCCTTTAAGTACATACGCACCGGATCCTCTGTGCTGATGCCGTCCGGTACGGAAAGATCGATCTTTTCTACTTCCACATCATCGTCATCATCTAGAATGATGTCATCGTCATTGTCCTGCAAACGCAAGACATCAATGTTGTTTTTCTCAAGGAAATCCAAAATTGCCTCGAACTGATCCGGCAACAACTGCATATCTTTGAAATAATCACTGATCTCCTGATACTCAAGGACATTCTTTCTGTCCTTGGCAAGTTCCAATAACTCGCCCAATTTCTTCTGAAATTCTGCCTTTTTTGCATCATCTTCTTTTGCATTTTCAGCATTTTCTGTCTTTTTACTGCTCTTTTTCGCAGTTGTTTTCTTGGTGGTTGTCTTCTTTGCGCCAGACTTTGTTTCTGCTTTTTCCTCTGTCTTTACGCTTTCTTCTACCACTTCTTGTGTTTCTACTGTGCTTTCGCTTTTTTTCGCCATTTTTACATCCTCTCTCATGTATTTTGCCCTTATTTAAAGGAAATATGCAATTTCTCCATCTCCTGAAGTCTGCGTTTATCGTCTATGATCTGTTTCAGACCATTCATATCGGTAGGGTCTAAGTTGCGTCGCCTCTGCTCCATACTGTTCTGCTTGATCCGCACCAGTGTCTCACGGATTGCCTTTTCCCAGTCGGCATCGGTTTCCATCCCCTGCACATTTGTATTAAAGATCTCCGCCACCTGCCTCTGGCTTTCTTCATCGGAAAAGAGACTGACGATCCGCGCCGGATTGAGTTCCCCCCCCTCTGCAAACTGGGTAAAGAGTTCCCGCGCCACTGTCTCGTAAATGCCCTCGGTAAAATCCGCCGGCTCGATGTAGTCCCGGATGGCTGCATAGATCTGCGGTCGTTCGACCAGCCATGTCAAAAGCAGACGCTGTGACTGCATCATGCCGTCCTCTCTGGTCTTTTTCTTTTGTACACCGGACTTGAGCCGCTGGGGCTCACGCTCGCTGATGATACCGCCCTTGGCCCCCAGATGATTGACCATCTGGCGCATATTGTCAAAACCGACCTGGTAGCGGCTGGCGATCGCTTCGATATAATTGTTGCGTTCCAGTTCCTCCGGAAATTCCAAGATCCGCTTTGCCACCTCATAATAAAAGGCTGACTTGCTCTCCGGGTCGCTCATGTCGTAGTCGCGCTCCAAAATGCGGATAGTGAAAAGGAAACTATTTTCCGCCTCATCGATCCTGCGCTGGTACTCCTCCGCTCCTAAGGCTTTGATAAATTCATCTGGGTCTTTGTGTGGCTTCATATTGATGACCTTACAGGTGATCCCGGCTTCTTTTAAAATCGGAATGGCACGCAGGGCTGCCTTGGTGCCCGCGCCATCGGAGTCGTAACTTAAATAGACATCCTTGCCGTATCGCTTGATCATGTTGGCATGTCCACTGGTCAGTGCCGTTCCAAGGGAAGCGATCGCATTGTCAAAGCCTGCCTGATGCAGAGCGATCACATCCATATAGCCTTCACAGAGGATGAACTGGTCTTTTTTCGTCCGCCTTGCCAGTTGCAGCCCGTAAAGCGTCCGGCTCTTGTTAAAGATCATGGTCTCCGGGGAGTTTAGGTATTTGGGCTCTCCATCGCCCATGACACGCCCGCCGAATGCCACCACCTTATTGTTGGCATCCATGATGGGAAACATGGCACGATTCCAGAACTTGTCATGCGCTCCCCTTGCCTCGTCTATGGTCACCAGCCCGCTGTCCTTTAGGACTTCATCTGTGTAGCCCTTTTTGCGCAGATACTGGTATAGGTCATTGCTGTACTTGTCCGAATAGCCCAGGCCAAACTTTTGCATGGTCTCCGGGGACAGTTCTCTTTTTGTAAAATACTGGTAGGCTGATTTTCCTTTTTCGCTGCGGAGCAGACTGTAAAAGTATTTGGCTGCCTCTTTGTTGATCTCAAATAAGAGGTTTCGCTTATCTGCCTCCCGCCTGGCCTCGGAGGTCATCTCCTGCTTGGGGAGTTCGATCCCGGCGCGGTCTGCCAGTGCCTCCATCGCCTCCGAAAAGGTGAAGTTTTCATACTCCATCAAAAAGGTAAAAACATTGCCTCCCGCACCGCAGCCGAAGCAATAATACATCTGCTTGGACGGCGTGACGGAAAAGGAACCTGTTTTTTCACTATGAAAAGGACAGAGTCCAAAATAGGACGAGCCTTTTTTTTGTAAATGAACATATTGTGATATCACATCGACGATGTCGTTGCGGGAACGTACTTCCTCAATGGTATCGTTATCATAATATGGCATAGTTTTGCCTCTTTTCCATTAGTATCCGTCTACTTGCCATGATAGCGGCATGAAAAACTCATTGAACTTGGTAACGGCATATTGATCCGTCATACCGGCAATGTAGTCGCAGACCACGCGGTCTTTTTCCTCATGCCCTTCCTCGATCATGCGCCTATATTTGACCGGCAGCTGGTCGATATGATCCATGTAATATTCAAACAACTGGCTCAGCATACGCTGGGCTTTGACTTCTTCTGCCTTTGCGACCGGGTTCTGATATACATTGGAAAACATGAACTTGCGCAGATCATACATAGCCTGTTCCATTTCCGCAGACATTGCGATCGGCTCCAAGTCGTTGCGGCATTCCTTATCCATCACGTCGATATTGTGCAGACTGCTCATGATAACATCATGGATCAGATTGTCCAGACGCTCCCTGGTCGTATGTCCTAAAGTATTGCGCAGTTCCTTTGGAATATCATCCTCAGTCAGGATCAAGCCGCGGATAGCATCATCAATATCATGGTTGATATAGGCGATCTTGTCGGACAAACGGACGATCTTGCCCTCCGGTGTCGCCGGAATGGTGCTGGTCTGATGATTGCGGATGCCGTCGCGCACTTCCCATGTGAGGTTGAGTCCCTCGCCATCTTTTTCCAGATGCTCCACAATACGCACGCTCTGTTCACTATGTACGAAACCGCCCTGACACAGTTCATTGAGCGTCCGCTCTCCCGCGTGTCCAAACGGTGTGTGTCCCAGATCGTGTCCCAGTGCGATCGCCTCCACCAGATCTTCGTTCAAGCGGAGTGCCTTGCCGATGGTCCTGGCATTCTGTGATACCTCAAGCGTATGCGACATACGCGTGCGGTAATGGTCGCCCTTGGGGGTCAGAAAAACCTGGGTCTTATTTTTCAAACGACGGAAAGACTTGCAATGTAAGATACGGTCACGGTCTCTTTGAAAGACCGGACGGATGTCACACTGTGGTTCCTCCCGATCACGCCCCCTTGAATTTTCACTCAAGGTTGCATAAGGACTGAGTGTTTCACGCTCCATATCCTCAATGGTTTCTCTTATGGTCATAGTCATGTCCTTTCAAAAAATAAACACTCTCTTATTTCTTTTTACGCGTCAAAGGACATTTTCCTTTATTTTTTTGAGGGACCTTCCTTTTGCCATATAGAGTGTCCCCTTTGGCTTGGGCTGGAAACAACGGAATGACCGGGCAGAATACCGCGGACAGGGAGGGCAATGAAA
>CAVLBP010000108.1:0-7721 GCA_963661325.1 bacterium | reverse complement strand
AGAACGTAGAACATTCCCAGTTCGTTGAGCCATCCGGCGACGCAGTCGATCATTACAACCGCTACGAAGAAGACATCAAGATGATGGCAGACGCAGGGCTGACGGCATATCGTTTTTCTATCGAGTGGGCAAGGATCGAGCCAAAGCAGGGCGAGTTTGATGACAATGAGATCGAGCATTATCGCAAGGTCATCGCCTGCTGTAAGGAAAACGGCATTGAGCCGATCGTGACCATGCATCACTTCACTTCTCCGGCATGGCTCATTTCCATGGGCGGCTGGGAAAATGAAGAAGTTGTTGATCTTTTTGCAAATTATGTAAAATATGTCGTAGAACGCTTGGGAAGTCAACTGCATTATATCTGCACTATCAATGAGGCGAACATGCGCTTGCAGTTGGCTGCCATCATGAAAAAGTATATGGGTATGATGGGCGGCGGAGCCAAAGATGCAGCAAATGCAGATGCTATGAAGAAAATGGCGCAGGCTCCAAAGCAGGATGCACCAAAGGAAGGCGACGTACAGGTTGGACTCAATCTGGGACAGGGCATGAATACCATGATGATGGGCATGATGGAATGTGCAAAGGCATTTGGCTTGCAGGATCCGAGAGGCATCCACACCTTTGTTTCCATGTGCACACCACAAGGGGATATTCTGGTCATGAAAGCGCATCAGGCGGCCAAGAAGGTCATCAAGGAATTATATCCGGACATCAAGGTTGGTATCACTTTGTCTTTGCATGATATGCAGCCGGAAGCAGGTGGCGAAGGTGCAGCAGCAAAAGAATGGGATGAAGAATTCCGTCATTATCTTCCATATATTGCAGATGATGATTTCTTTGGCGCACAGTCTTACACCAGACAGTGCTTCGATGCCGAGGGCAACAAATATACACCGGACGGTGTGGAACTGACCCAGATGGGCTATGAGTTCTACCCAGAGGCGATTGCCAATGTTGTACGTGCCGTTGCAAAGGATTTCAAGGGCGACATTATCGTTACCGAAAATGGTATTGCGACCGCAGACGACAGCCGCCGTCAGGAGTACATTAAGACAGCAACCGCCGGTTTACAGGAATGTATCGCGGATGGCATTCCGCTCAAGGGCTATATGCACTGGTCACTCATGGATAATTTTGAGTGGCAGAAGGGCTTCTCTATGCAGTTTGGACTGATCGCAGTAGACCGCAGCAATATGAAGCGTACACCAAAGGAAAGCCTTGCTCTCCTTGGAAGTATGGCAAGCAAATAAATAAGAAGAACAAAAATAGGGGGCTGTCGCATGAAGCGGCAGTCCTCTTTTCTGATTCGCGCGTTGTCAAAACGGACAATCCATGATACAATACATTAGTTTAGCAAGGCTATATGATTTACGGAATGGAGAATATATATGCGGTGGAATAAATACACGATAAATACAAGAACAGATGCAGAGGAATTGGTCTGTGCCATGTTGTCGGAACTGGGCATTACCAGTGTAGAGATCGACAACTTTATCCCGGTTCCGGATGCAGACCGACAGGGTGGTGTATTTGAGGAACTGCAACCGGATCTGCCGGAGGACGATGGTTCTTCGCGTGTGAGTTTTTACCTGGAAGAAGATGAGACAGATGCGGCAGAGATCTTAGAAAAAGTCAGACAGGCATTGGATGATATGGCATCTTATGCCCAGATCGGCGAGGGTACGATCACGACCGAGATCTCAGATGAGGCAGATTGGCGCGACAACTGGAAAGCCTATTTTTCCTCTTTTTCCATCGGCAATATTTTTATCAAGCCTACCTGGGAGGACATGCCGGAGGACAAATCGGACATGACACTTGTGGAGATCGATCCGGGCGTATCCTTTGGTACGGGCAAGCACGAGAGTACCCAACTGGTGATCCGTCAGTTACAAAAATACCTGCAAGAAGGCGATCAGATCCTTGATGTAGGATGTGGCAGCGGCATTCTTTCCATCGTGGCATTAAAACTCGGTGCACAGCATGTGGTAGGCACAGATATTGATGAGGACTGCATTGCATCCTCTTATGATAATTTTGCAGTCAATCATTTAAACAAGTCTCTGGGCGATTTTTATGTAGGCAATCTCATTGATGATGTGGCATTGCAGGACAAGGTAGGAAAGGAAAAGTATGATGTCGTGGTAGCCAATATTTTGGCAGACATCATCATTCCGATGGCTCCGGCACTGGCAGCAAGCATGAAACCAGGGGCAAAACTGATCACTTCCGGCATCATTGATTTCAAGGAACAGGAAGTAGCGGATGCGCTTACCGCAGCAGGCTTACAGGTTATAGAAAGCAACGCGCAGGGAGAATGGCGCAACATTACGGCTTGTAAATAGCAAAAGACAGAGCCTGTGTTATGAGAATGAGGAGTTAGGATGCAACAGATTTTTGTGGATCAGTCGGTCGGGATCGATGATACATTTATGGTAGAGGGCGAGGATGCCAGACATTTGCTACAGGTGCTTCGTATGCGGCAGGGAGAGAGACTTCGTGTCAGCACACATGAGGGTGACAATTATCTGTGTCAGATAGAGACGGCGGACAAAGGACAGGTCACGCTTCGGGTCTTGGAAGAAGTAGCATCTACCGAATTAGAAAAACGTATTTATCTTTTTCAGGCAGTGCCAAAGGGGGATCGCATGGAAACGGTGATCGAAAAGGCGGTAGAACTGGGTGTGTATGAGATCATCCCGGTGGAGATGAAATATTGTGTTGTCAAACTGGATGCCAAGAAAAAAGCTGCACGTCTCAAGCGCTATCAGGCGATCGCAGAATCTGCGGCAAAGCAGTCCAAACGCAGCCGTATCCCGGTCGTACATGATTTTATGACGTATGCGGATGCTATGAACTATGCAAAAGAGTGTGACCTTTGTCTGGTGCCTTATGAATGTGCCAAAGGCATGGAGGCGACAAAAGATGCGCTGGCAAAAATTCGGAATGTAAAGACGATCAGCATCATGATCGGACCGGAAGGCGGATTTGCCCAAGAAGAGATCGAGGCAGTAAAAGATTGCATGCAGGTTGTCTCTTTGGGAAGCAGGATCCTGCGCACGGACACAGCGGCGATCACGACCATGTCCATGGTCATGCTTGCAACAGAAATGCAATAAATGCCTGTGGATTCCGGCCGGTATATGAATAAACTAAGAGTAATAGAATGATAGAATAGGAAAAAAGATGGAAGCATATTTAGACAATTCAGCGACAACGCAGTGCTCACAGGAAGCGGCAGATCTGATGATGCGCCTGCTTCGGGTGGATTACGGCAATCCTTCCTCTCTGCATAACCGCGGTATGGAAGCCGAAAACTATGTAAAAGAAGCAAGAAAGCGGATCGCACAGACCCTCAAGGTAAATGAAAAAGAAATCTATTTTACCTCCGGGGGAAGCGAGAGCAATAATCTGGCGATCGTGGGAAGTGCGCTTGCCAATAAAAGATCCGGCATGCATGTCATTACGACGGCGATCGAACATCCTTCGGTGGCAAATCCTTTTGCTTATCTGGAGGAGCAGGGCTTTGCCGTTACTTATCTGCCGGTGGATGCTTATGGCTGTATTTCCTTGCAGGATCTAAAAGATGCCATGTGCAGTGACACGATCCTGGTATCCATCATGCATGTAAATAATGAGATCGGAGCCGTACAGCCGGTGGAGGAAGCGGCGCGTCTGATCAAACAGACCAACTCAAATTGTCTCTTTCATGTGGATGCCATCCAGTCCTATGGCAAATTCCGCATTTATCCAAAGCGCATGGGCATCGACCTTCTATCTGTCAGCGGACATAAGATCCACGGACCAAAGGGCAGCGGATTTTTATTTGTAAGAGATAAGGTCAAGGTACATCCGCTGATCCTGGGCGGTGGTCAGGAAAGAGGACTTCGTTCCGGTACGGAAAATGTGCCGGCGATCGCAGGTCTGGGGCAGGCAGCCATGGAAATCTACCAGAACTTTGATGCCAAGATCATGCAGATGTACAGCCTTCGTGATTACTTTATCGCAGAGGTAGAAAAGATCGACGGCGTCAGTGTCAATGGTCACAAAGATCATCAGTCCGCACCGCATATCGTCAGTGTCAGCGTATCCGGCGTGCGCAGCGAAGTACTTTTGCATGCCCTTGAGGACAGAGAGATCTATGTCTCTGCCGGAAGCGCATGTTCTTCCAACAAGCCGGCGGTCAGCAGGACTTTGCAGTCGATCGGATTGCAGCGTGAATTGTTGGAGTCTACGGTACGGTTCAGTTTTTCCGTGCACACGACAAAGGAAGAAATTGATTACGCATTGGAGGCTATGGCAGAACTGGTTCCAATGCTGGCAAAATACAGGAGAAGTTAAAAAGGAGAACATTATGTATAAGGCATTTTTGATCAAATATGCAGAGATCGGTATCAAGGGCAAGAACCGTCATCTTTTTGAAGATGCACTGGTACGCCAGATCTGTTATGCTCTGCGTGGTGTGGATGGCACTTTTCATGTGCACAAGCAGCAGGGACGCGTGTTTGTAGAGACAGAAGGAGATTATGATTACGAGGAGACCATAGAAGCACTCAGCCATGTTTTTGGTATCACAGGCATTTGCCCGGCAGTCATGGTCGAGGACGAGGGTTTTGATAAATTGGCAGACCAGATTGTTTCCTATATGGATCAGATATATCCGGATAAGCACATGACCTTTAAGGTAAAGGCACGCCGTGCCAGAAAGAATTATCCGATGGATTCCATGGAACTCAATGCAGCCCTAGGCGAAAAGATCCTGGATGCATTCCCGGATATGCGTGTGGATGTACACGATCCGGATGTGATGCTTTATGTGGAAATCCGTGAGCAGATCAGTTTTTATTCCGAGGAGATCCCGGGACCGGGCGGCATGCCGGTCGGCACAGGCGGCAAGGCAATGCTCCTTTTATCCGGTGGTATCGACAGCCCGGTTGCAGGCTACATGATCTCAAAGCGTGGTGTTGCCATTGATGCGACTTATTTCCATGCACCGCCATACACTTCCGAGCGTGCAAAGCAGAAGGTCGTTGATCTGGCAAAGGAGATTTCCGCCTATACGGGGCCGATCGATCTGCATGTGGTCAACTTCACAGATATCCAGTTGGCTATCTATGAAAAATGTCCGCATGAAGAATTGACGATCATCATGCGCAGATACATGATGAAGATCGCAGAACATTTTGCAAAAGAAGATGGCTGCTTGGGACTGATCACAGGCGAGAGTATCGGACAGGTGGCATCCCAGACCATGCAGTCTCTGATGGCGACCAACGAAGTGTGTACCATGCCGGTATATCGTCCGCTGATCGGATTTGACAAGCAGGAGATCGTAGAAGTGTCCGAAAAGATCGGTACCTATGAGACATCCATCCTGCCGTATGAAGACTGCTGTACGATCTTTGTGGCAAAACATCCGGTGACAAAGCCGAATCTGAATGTGATCAAAAAGTCGGAGGAAAAACTGGCGGACCTGATCGACGATCTGATGGATCAGGCAATCAGTACCGTCGAGACGATCCATGTAGAGGCATAGAAAAAAGCATCCTGCATACGGCAGGATGCTTTTAAAAGTAGTCAAATGAATTATTTGATGATGTATGGCTCAAGTGCTGCCATAACTTCTGTCGTGTCTTCATCGGTATGGATGGTAAGATCGATCGGCTTAGAGAGATCTAAACTGAAGATACCCATGATAGACTTGGCATCGATCACGTATCTGCCGGAGATGAGATCAAAATCAAAATCATACTGGCTGATCGTATTTACGAAAGATTTAACTTTATCAATTGAATTTAAAGAAATCACAACTTTTTGCATGTTATATGCCTCCTTCAATTTGTTGATTTTTACATGCCTATGGTAATTCATTGCATGGGAAAAGTCAATGAAAAACATGCACAAAAGGAACGGGTGATCTTAGCAGGGAAAAGGACAATGACAACAAGAAAAAGAGCCGCGCTTCACAATTTGGGGTGCAAGGTAAATGCATATGAGACGGACGCGATGCAGGAGTTATTGGAGTATGCCGGATATGAGATCGTAGCCTTCAACGAGACTGCCGATGTCTATGTGATCAACACCTGTTCGGTGACCAATATGGCAGACCGCAAGTCGCGCCAGATGATCCACCGGGCAAAAAAGAAAAATCCCCACGCCATTGTCGTGGCGGCAGGCTGCTATGTGCAGACCAGCACGGAAGAAGTCCTGGCAGACCTGGCGGTGGATATCGTCATCGGCAACAATCAGAAGAATCATCTGGTCGAGCGTATTGCAGAATTTGAAGCCAAAAATCCAAAAGGTCTTGCAGAGGGCACCGAGGAAGCGGCAGATGCCGGAGCAGTGGAAGAAAAGGTCGTTGACTGTGTGGATATCAATCAGGATGGGCAGGATTATGAGTATTTTCTGGTCAATAAGACAGCCGAACATACCAGAGCCTTTATCAAGGTGCAGGATGGCTGCAATCAGTTCTGTTCCTATTGTATCATCCCTTATGCCAGAGGACGTGTGCGCAGCCGTGCGATCGAGGACGTGGTAAAGGAAGTGGAGGGGCTTGCAAAAAGCGGATACCGCGAAGTGGTTCTGACCGGAATCCATCTGAGTTCCTATGGCCTGATGGAAAATTATAACAGTGGATTTGAACACAATCACTTGTTGGAACTGATCGAGGCGGTTGCCAAGGTGCAGGGCATCGATCGCATCCGTCTGGGTTCTTTGGAACCGCAGATCATCACGGAAGCATTTGCGTCCCGGCTGGCAAGGGTGGACAAGATCTGCCCGCATTTTCATCTTTCCTTACAGAGCGGATGTGATGCGACCCTAAAGCGCATGAACCGCAAATATACGGCGGCAGAGTATGAGGCAGGATGTAGAATGCTCCGCAAGTATTTTGATGCGCCGGCGATCACGACCGATGTGATCGTGGGGTTTCCGGGCGAGACGGAAGAAGAATTTGAGATCAATCAAAAATATGTAAAAGATATTGGCTTTTATGAAATGCATATTTTCAAATATTCCAAGCGCAAAGGCACAAAGGCGGCAGTCATGCCGGATCAGGTGGATGAGCAGATCAAGACCAGGCGCAGTGATATATTACTGACCTTGGGAGATGTCATGTCACATGACTATCGTCAGTCCTATGTGGGACGGAAGGTAGAAGTTTTGTTCGAGACTCCGTGGGAGTGGGAGGGCAGATCCTATTATACAGGCTATACGAGAGAATACATCCGTGTTGCATATCCGACGGATGAGGATCTTTCCAATCAGATCAAAAAGGGTATTTTAGGCGAGCGGATCGCAGAGAATATTTATCTTTTGCGGGAATAAAACTAGGGGAGACTTAGAGTATTGGAAAGTGAGGTTAATAGGTATGGCAAATAATATTGCAAACTATCAGGATGTGATTACTGACATCAAGGAAATTATTTCATCAGGTCGCGAAGTGGCTTATAATGCAACAAATAAAGCAATGGTGCTCACATATTGGCATGTGGGGAAGCGCATCGTGGAGCAGGAACAGGATGGGAAAGAAAGGGCAAAATATGGTCAGGCTTTGATTGAGGCATTAGCAGAGGAACTTACGAAAGAATATGGAAAAAGTTTTTCAAAAAGAAATTTGCAGTATTTTCGTCAATTTTACCTTGCTTTTTCAGATGAGAAAATTGTGAACGCATGCGTTCACAATTTGAATTGGACACATTTTAGGGCACTATTACGTG
>CAVLBP010000107.1:0-7805 GCA_963661325.1 bacterium | reverse complement strand
CGTTTGCACGGTAACGGTCAGATCCTCCCCCTGCCCGGTGAGGACAAGACTCACATCCCGCCGGATCCCGTTTAAGAGATCATCCGCATCACTATCCCCGCCCTTTAACTGGGCGCAATAGGTCTGGTCCTGCTCCTTGTCCTGCACATAGATACCGGCGGACGCATTTTTTAAGGAATACAAGCGGCTGATCTCCTTTTCATTCCACGTCGCATCCTTTTCCAGACTGGCGACTGCCGTATAGGTCTGTCCGTCCAGCGTCTGCTCTGTCGTCTGCGAAAAAGTCGACTGTCCGGCATTTTCGCTTTTTCCCATGCCAAAGGCATCGCTAAGAGCCGCCGCATCCATCGCCTTATATTCCTCTACGACATTCTGCGCGACCGTCATCGCCCGCTGCTTATCCTTTGCCGAAGCATTGACTCTGGAAGATGTCAAAAATGCTGTCAGAAGCGGCACTACGACCACGCCTAAGATTGCCAGTGCTACCAAAAGTTCTATGAGGGTAAAGCCTTGATTTTCTTTCCTGCTTCTCATATCCATCTGTCCTATTGTGCTGTTGCAAAAGGATTTTGATTCCCCTGACTAATGCCCGGATTGTCAGTCGCCTTATACTTCTGGTCATTTCCATCAATGCTGTAAAAATTGATGGTCATATCCCCTTGCAGATTTCCGGTTCCCATATCATAGCCCAGGGTCAGAGAAGAAATGCTCTTGGTCTGATCCTGCTCGGAAATACGCTGTAAAACATTTTTAAACTGGTCATAACCGGCAGAAAAGGTATATTGCACCGGACGGGTATTTAAGGCATAGCCGGATACCTGTCCCGCCTCCTCTAAGTTGCTCTGGCTAAAATAGGTGGCAGAAAACTGCATACCCTGATTTTGCTCGACATCATTGGCATACAAGATGACATCATCCTCCTTCACATCTGCCGGAAATGTCTTTAAAATGTCGTCCATTTCCTTTTGCATCTGCCGGATCGCATCCTCGTTTTCTGACTGCTTTTCCTTCATTTCCAGACAGGCAGCATTCTGGCTTTCCAATTCGGACACCCTTGTCTCCTGTTCTTCATTGACCTTTTGCAGATTACGAAATCCCAGAACATAGGCAAGGACAAGCACCAGGACGCCAATAGCATAATACAGATTCTTTTTTTGTGTCTGATCTTTTATCTTTTTCACTGGGCATCCTCCTGTATGGTCGTATCTGCGACATCACTGTTGCTGCTGTCGGTCGCATCCGTCTCGTCATCCTCTGTCATGGCTTCTCCGGTCTCGGGATCCACATAAGTACAAGTGATGGTAAAACTATATTTGCCGGATCCCTCCTGCGTGTTATCCCCACTGGACTCCAAGGCATCACAGGAAATATCCGTTACACTTTCAAAGGTGCGGAATACCTCGATCGTCTTTGCCGCATCCCGCTTGGTCGGTGCCTGTAAATAGATGGATAAATGCACGCCCTCCGCTGTCAGTTCCGAGATCACGACATCGGTCGGCATGCCCCTTTCCATCTCACCGATAAAGGTCAGCAGACGGTCATTCGGGGACTCGGTCTTTGCCACCATAGCCTCCAATTCCTCATACTGTCCCTTGACCTGCTCATAATTCTCATAGACCTGCTGTGCCTCGGCTAGGGATGCAATGCTTGTCTGCAACTGGTTTTCCTTCATGGTAAGCATGATCTTCTGCACCAGCGGTACCACAATCAGTAAAACACTCAGCACCAGACAAAGGATCATGCACTTGCGTGCCTTTCTCACACCTTCCTCTGTCTCGCCTGATCCGCCTCTTTTCCCAGTCAGCAGCTGGATGCCAATAGATTGCTTTGCCACCACAGTCGATGCATATGCCACATCACGCAGGCTGGCATCCGTCCCCTTTGGTATCTGCGGGATCAACTTGTCCGGCAGGTCTGACAGGGGATAATTGATCTCGGATTCCAGCAACGCCTTCACTCCAAGGCACTGGCTGCCCAGACCGGTCAAAAGAACGGCATCAAAGGTCGCCCCCTCATGTTTGGAGATATAATATTCTAAGATACGGTTGATATTACTGATGGTATAACGCAGTTCCGAAGTCGCGATCCATTTTGCATCTGCCGGATCACCCTCGTCCAGTTCTGTCATAGACTCATAGATACAAGACGTCTGGCACATCTTTTTCCAGACATCCAAGTAGGACAGATCTTGTCCCAGACAGTCCTTTTCCTGCAATGCCACAATGGCTTCGTCCATACCATAAGAAATATTTCTGGCAAGTGCCACCTGTCCGTTGGCAATGATCGTGATGGAAGAATGTTGTTCTTCCAGACTGATGTGCGCCACGGTCTGCGTCTTATATGCCTGACGCAAAGACTCCGCAATGCCATTTTCCACAAATCCGATATCCAAAAGCGTCAATTTGCAGAACCTAGCCAGATCCTCCATGGACTGCACCAGGGTATTTGGCACGGCATATAATTGCACGCGCTTCATCCCCTCGCCCGTACTGCCATTGACACGAAAGACCACCTGATAGTCCTTGGCATCAATCGGGAAAAAGGTGGATAGGTTGGTGCGGATGTATTCTTTGATCTTTGCTTCCTTGACATCCGGCACGATTTCTTCCTTGGAGCCGATCCCCATAGCAGAGATACTGATCACTGCCTTTTTTGTGCGGATCTTGTTTGCCGCCAGACCATCCATCAGGCGCTGCCTGAATTCTTCATTCTCCTGTACCATTTGATTTTCCAACACACCTTGTGGTGTCTCAAACAGGAAAAAGGCATAGATATTTCCCTGCCCCTTGTAATCTGTCTCGCACACCCGGGTGATGCGTTGTCCAATCTCTATAGAAATGATACGTTCTGCCATAACTTCTCTCTATACTCCTTCTTAGTAAAAAAACGTGGTAAGATACCAGTTTATCATGCGCTCGCCCCACAGCATGGCTATAAAGATCCCTGCACTCAAGTAAGGTCCAAAGGCAAGCCTTCTGTCTGCTCCAAAACATTTCATGCGGATCGTGTGGATGACCGCCCCTAAAATACAGGCGATCAAAAAAGCGATCCAGATATTTTTCCAGCCCAAAAACAGACCTGCTGCTGCCATAAGTTTGACATCACCGCCGCCCATGGCTTTGCCATGACTGAACCGGACGATGAGTTCTAATACAAGGCTGACGGCAAAAAAGCCAAGTACATATTGCTGCCAGTTTGACAGGTCACTTCCCATGTGAAGCAATCCTAGAACCATGATAAAAATATTGATCCCCGGCGGTATCTCAAAAGTCCTTGCGTCGATCACCGCCAGCACCAGAAGTGCCGAAGCCAGCAGACAAGACAAAATACCATCAAGGAGTGCAAAATCCTTCATGGCAAAAATAAGGACATATAAGATGCCGTTACAGCATTCGATCAGCGGATATTGGACGGAGATCTTGGCTCCGCATTTGCGACATTTTCCGCCTAAAAAAAGCCAACTAAAGATGGGTATGAGGTCATACCATTTTAAGTGATACCCACAGGTCATACAGTGCGATGGAGTTGTAACGATGGTTTCGCCTTTAGGGATGCGATAGATGCAGACGTTTAAGAAACTGCCGATTACAATGCCGAAAGCAAAGATGGTCAGGTATATGGGTAGTAATATTGGGGTCAGCATGGATTGTCTCCTGTGTATATGCATTGTAGTATCCAACTTGATAGGCGAGTGCGGGCATCCATGATGCGCACTGACACGTTCTCACTCAGAGAAAAACGTAGCGGACACTAAACGCGCTCCGCTTGTTAAGTGCCGACGTTTTTCTATGGTCTGTGCGCTATCACGGATTTCCTTACTCGCAGATTGGAATGAGTGGAGTGAAGGTATGGAATACATCGATTGTTCGTCTTTGCCAAATCCATTTCCTGACGCCATCATTTATCCTCTAAACTGTGCTTTTATTACTCTGATACTGTTAATTTCGTTGTGCTGATTTTATCTTTATTATTTTTATAATTTGATGCAAATTTTTCGTTTGTCAAATCTCCAGACCAATCCTTCGTTGTATCATCCCCAACATAAACTGCGACAGTATTTTTTGCTTCATCATACTTGTAATAAAAATTTTTCTCTGTACCTACAGATCCTTTTACAGAAGGGGCAGATTTTAAACTATCAAATTTATTATCTTCCACTTTTGCAATATCCGTTGCCGGTTCTGTGCCATTTGTAATATCCACCAAAATCGCACTTGCGATCGTGTTGGCATTCTGCACATCTGTGGCACGTCTTGACTGCTCAACATACTTGGTGAATACCGGTGCCAATACTGCTACCAGTACGATCATGATCGCGATAACGACGATCAACTCGACGAGGGAAAATCCCTTGTTGTTCTTCTTGTTTGATTCCAACTTTTTCATAATAATCTTCTCCTTTTCTTTTGCGTCCTTACTCCTTGGACATTTTATTTATCTTAAAGCCGTATCCCCTACAATACCGCTTTAATTCAAAACTAGAGGGATCCCATATTGCTATACATGGCGATCATCGGTGCCATGACAGCGGCGATCAAAATGCCGACCAGACCTGCCATGATCAGAATGATCATAGGCTCTAAGGCTGCCATGACCGTCTGGGTGGTCTGTTCCACTTCTTCATCATAATAATCTGCCAGTTTTTCAAGCATAGCATCCAGATCTCCGGTCTCCTCGCCAATCCCTATCATATGTGGCACCATTGCCGGATATAATTCTATCTTGCTGATGGCATCCGACAGGCGCACCCCCTGGCGCACATCCTCTGCCACATCCCTAAGTCCTCTTTTAAAAAGTTCGTTGTTCATGGTATTGCCCACGATATCGATCGCATCGACCACCGTCATTCCCGAGATCAGAAGTGTCCCCAGCGTGCGTGCTGTCAGGGAACTGATGGTCTTGATATTGAGATCTCCAAACAAAGGCATCTGTATCTGCGTCCGTCCTGCTGCAAGTTTGCCTTTTTCCGTACTGTGATACCAGCGCACCCAGACCACGATTGCTGCAATGACACCCACGATCAGATACCAGTACTGAATGATAAAATCACTCAAGCCCACGACTGCCATCGTGATGCCCGGCATCTGCATATCCATAGAAGAAAAAGTATCCATAAAGGACGGTACGACCTTTACCAGCATAACGACCGATACCACCAGTGCCACGATACTGACGATGATCGGATAGACCGCTGCCTTTTTGATCATGCCCTCTGTCTTGGCTGATTTTTCAAACTGGTCTGCCATTCTGGAAAATGTCATTTCCAATTTACCGGCTTCTTCTCCCGCAGCCACCATATTCAACATGAGTTCCGGGAATACCTCTGCCTGTCTGCGCATAGCGACAGCAAGCGTCTCCCCCTTCATGATATCCTGTCTGACATCTCCCAATGCTTCCACCAGATGCTTGTTTTCGGACTGCTGTTCCAGCATACTCAGTGCTTCTAAGATCGTCACTCCGGCTGCCAGCATACTGGCAAACTGTCGGCAAAAGACACTAATATCTCTGGTCGATACCTTGCTGCCGATATGCAGATCCAGATCCTTGGTCAATAAGGTAGACTTCCGCAACTGGGTCGGATAGAGTCCCTCATTTCGCAACTGTTCCAAGGCAAAACGCTCTGTCTCCGCTACCAGACTTCCCTTTTGCTGTTTTCCTGTTTTATCTAATGCAATGTAATTGTACTCTGTCATAGGATCACCTACTCATTCTCATAGGTGATCCGCAGCATTTCATTCATGGACGTAACGCCCTCAAGCACTAATTGTCTTGCATTGCTGCGCAAAGTCACCATGCCTTCCGCTACCGCAGTATCGCGTAACTGATCTGCCGAGGCGTGATCATGGATCAGTTCTTTGATCCGTGGTGTCACGCGCAGGATCTCATAGACACCCACGCGTCCGCTATAGCCCGTCTGTGAACACTTGTCGCATCCACATGGTTCGTAGATGGTCACCGGTTCTTCTCCTGCCATGGAAAGCACTTCCATCTCGGCTTCCGTCGCCAACCGCGGTCGTCTGCAATGCGGACAGAGTTTTCTGACCAGACGCTGGGCGATAACACCAAAAATGGCATCCGCCAAAAGATAATTTTCCACGCCCATATCCATGAGGCGGACAATACTCCCCGCCGAACTGTTGGTATGCAAAGTAGAGACTACCAAATGTCCTGTGATAGATGCCTGTACGGCGATCTTGGCAGTCTCTCCGTCACGGATCTCACCGATCATGATGATATCCGGATCCTGTCGCAGGATAGAACGCAGTGCATTGGCAAAAGTCAGGTCAGCCTTTGGATTGACCTGCACCTGATTGACCCCTGCCAGATTTGCCTCCACCGGGTCTTCTACTGTGATGATATTCACTTCCTGCGTATTTAATTCATTTAATACGGTATAAAGCGTCGTTGTCTTACCACTTCCGGTCGGTCCGGTAACAAGCAATATACCATTGGGATTTTTGAGAAGATTGTTGAATGTTTCGATATCTCTGCCGCGAAGTCCGAGTTCGCTTTTATCCTTTGTCAAAACATTGGTCTGTGCCAGACGCATAACACATTTTTCGCCATAGACGGTCGGCAAAATAGATACACGGACATCAAATTCGTTGTGATCCACAGTCATAGACACACGTCCATCCTGGGGCTTACGCTTTTCTGAAATATCCATGCCACTGATGATCTTAATACGGGCAACGATCGCCGGCAGCATCTCGATATCATAACGGAAACGCTCATATAAGACACCGTCAATACGGAATCTGACACGTACCACACGTTCCATGGCTTCGATATGGATATCACTGGCATGCTGTCTTGCTGCCTGCTGCATCAAAGAACGCACCAAAAGAACCACAGGAGAATTGTCTACCTGTGTCGTATTGGTCTCATCTGCTTTTTCTAACTCCTGATGCTCCCGCTTGTATCGTTCCAGCACCTTTGCCGTCTCCGCATCCGCATAATAACGGTCAAGTGCTGTCTCTATCTCGTAACGCGTCGCGATCACAGGATCCAACTGCAAGCCGGTAATGATCTGAAACTCATCCATGGCTCTCATGTCCATAGGATCTGACATTGCCACCTGCACACGGTTGACATTGTCCTTTTCATAGCAAAGCGGGATCATAACGTAACGACGCAAAACATCCCCCGGAATCATCTTGACAAAACTATCGTCAACAAACTCTTCCGCGAGATGCACTCGTTCGATCTTTAATTGATTGGACAGCGCCTGCGCAATGGTATCCTCCGTCACATAGCCCAGTCTGACCAGACTTTCCCCTAACTTGATTCCCTCACGCTTGGAAGCCTCTAAGGCTTCATCGATCTGCTCTGCTGTCACTGCTCCCTCTGCAAGGAGCATATCCCCCATTCTCTTACGTTCAACTCTCATAGTACCCCTCAATCCTACAAGAATACAAAACTACACAATAATATATTGAAATTATACACATGAATGGGAATTTTCTCAATCCCCAAATGTAATCTCTTATAAATAACAAAAAAGAAGCAAGACGATGAGCCGGGTTATGTCTGGAGTAATCATCTATCTAGGACGACTGTCGCCAATCGCCTCGAGCGACCAACCTGAAACTAGCGGGCCACATACGTTTCCATTCGGTCTTGCTTCGGATGGGGTTTACAGGGACCCTTGCTGTTACCAGCAAAGCGGTGGTCTCTTACACCACCTTTCCACCCTTACTGACGGGAAATCCCGCAGCGGTATATTTCTGTTGCACTTTCCTTGGAGTCACCTCCACCGGACGTTATCCGGCATCCTGCCCTGTGAAGCCCGGACTTTCCTCACC
>CAVLBP010000106.1:0-7919 GCA_963661325.1 bacterium | reverse complement strand
ATAAGAGTCTCTAATGCGCTCTGCATTCATATCTGTCATCAGGCGAACATCATCCCTGACGGCTGTCTAACTTTGCAAAGACAGTTCTAATGATAGAAAGCAAATGCCCTCATATAGAAATTGCCCGTTCTGTGACAGCATTCTCTCGCAGTCCGCCTCATCCCTATCACACACTCCAGCCGCCTCTACCCACGGTAAGTCCTATCCCTCCAGATCTACATTTTGCTCGGCACATACGACAATAAAAAGCCCCAGGCATTTGCCTGAGGCTCAAATCCAACTTGATATGCAAATTAGTAAATTCTACGAACTGCAAGAATCGGGCTATAGTTTACATTGGTATATGTGATACCGGAACTGCTATTCAAAGCATTTACGATCGTACCATTACCTGTGTAAATACCAACATGTCCACTGTAACATACGATATCACCAGCCTGCATAGAATTGACATCTACACCATAACCAACGCTGCGCATAGCACTGGAAGAATGAGGAAGTCCTACACCGAAAGCAGAATATACACTCATAACAAAACCAGAACAGTCTGTTCCGTTTGTCAGACTAGATCCACCATAAACATACGGATTGCCTACGAACTGGGATGCATAACTTACAACTGCAGATCCGCCGGAACCACTTGGGGATGCATAGGATGATGATCCGCCTGTGTAGTAAGATCCACCGGATGACTTTCTTGAAGATGCTGCTGCAGCGGCTGCGGCTGCTTTACGCTCTGCCTCTTCCTTGGCAAGTCTTGCTTCTTCTTCCTCCTTAGATTCTGCTGTCACATAGTCGGTTGACAAAGTAACGAACTCTAAGGATACATATCCTTCATAATCTAATAAGGATACCTTTACCCAACCTGTATCAGCCATAGACTCATCTGTTACAACCAGATCGTCTCCTTCCGGAACCATTCCTTCAACAGAAGACTCAGTCGTCGGCTGTTCTCTGACATATAAGGTCTGTGTGGTAACCGTTGCAAGTCTGGTAGAAACGGATTTTGCCAGTTCTTCATCACCTACAACAACGAACTCACACTTAACATATCCGGTACAGTTGCCGGATGTGATCTGATACCAGTCTCCCTCAGTAGCAAGTACGGTAGCGGCTGACTTGTTGTATAATTTGCCGACAACATCGCCATCCTCGCTTGGAGTGCTACGGATATTAACGTAATTGTCTACCTGTGCAATGGCTACATTGGCGTATTCAGACTGCTGTGTCTGCTCTACTGTAGTCGTGTCGTTGCTTGCCACATCACTGGTGTTATTGGCTGCTGCTGAAGCATCGGATAAAATGTTCGCTAAAGTCAATGACACACCGGATAAGGTAGAATATGAATTAGATGCGACCGTTGCACTGTCTGTAGATGCCATGCCTACAACACCGGCAACCGGAGAAGCAAAAGATGTGATAGACACACTGCCTAAAAGCACACCTGCTGCTACCGCATATGAAATCTTTATCTTTCCATCTTTTCTCATGTTATCGTAAACCTCCATGTGAAACATTTGTTACGAAATTGTTACATCACTTTTGCCATTATAGCAAAGGGTTCGTAACCTGTCAAGTCCAGGTCCTTACCAAATTGTGACATTAGTGTGTCTCGTACAAATAACGTTCCACGGATGTGATCGCATTGGCACCGTCTGCCGTTGCCGTGATCACCTGACGCAGTTGCTTGGTTCTGCAATCTCCTGCTACAAAGATGCCCGGTATATCGGTCACGCCATCTTCGGCTGCAATGATATAGCCTGCCTCATCACGCTTTGGCAATCCTTGTATGGTATCGGTATTTGGTTTGATGCCGACAGCAATAAAGATACCCTGAACCGGCAGATCTGTCGTCTCCCGGGTCTTGGTATTGGAAATATGCAATTTTTCCACCATGTCCTGACCAAGGATCTGGTCCACAACCGAATCCATGAGGCAGACAATATTCTCCTTTGCTTCTACCTGCTGCTGCAAGACTTTTGCCCCGCGAAAGGCATCGCGTCTATGAATCAGATAGACTTTATGGCATCCTCTTGCCAGAAATAGTGCATCCTCCAGCGCCACGTCGCCGCCACCGACCACTGCTACATCCCGGTTCTTAAAGAAAGCCCCATCACAAGTCGCGCAGTAGGATACGCCCATGCCACAAAGATCTTCCTCTCCGGGAACCCCCAACTGTCTATGGGATGCTCCCATGGCAAGCACGACCGTCTTTGTCTCAAAGTCTCCCTGATTGGTATGGACAATCTTATAACTTTGCTTATCCTCAATGGCAGTGACTGTCGCTGTCTTTACCTCTGCTTCTTCCGCATCGACATGTCCCCGCATCTTTTGTCCCAATTCCATGCCGCTGATCCCCGGCAGTCCCGGGTAATTGTCAACTTCATAGGTATTGATGATCTGTCCGCCGCTCAGGGGTGTCTTTTCCAGAACCAGCGTCTCGAGTGCCGCACGCTTAGCATAAATAGCCGCCGCCAGTCCTGCGGGACCACTTCCTATTATAATAACGTCATACATTTTTTCTTCTCCTTTTATCTCCTCTTGTCATTTTCTTCCTGATGTGCCATACTACAATTAAGTATGACAGAATATTCCAAAGATATACATGGTCTATCGCATAGGAAGGAGGGATCGTCATGAATATTACACCTGTTTCTTCCGGTATGATATCCGAAACCGGCGCCTTACAACAGATTGGCATTGCCATGCTAGGCAAGCAACTGGATACCGCCACATCTACCGGTGATCTTCTTGCCGCTTCTCTGGCTTCTATGCCTGCCCCTGTTTCAGAGGCTTCTGTAAATGGTATCGGTCAGAGCATCGATCTGCGTGTCTGATCGGATCCTTACAATTCTATAACAAGTGCAAGAAAAGAACCGCTAAGGGTTCTTTTCTTTTTGCCTTCTGCAATTATAAATTTCTTTTATTTCAAAGCAATGGCTTCGATCTCAAGCATAACATCCTTTGGCAGTCTTGCTACTTCAACACAACTGCGGCTTGGATATGGCTCTGTGAAGTATTTTGCATAAACTTCGTTGATCGCCCCAAAATCGTTCATTTCCTTAATGAATACGGTTGTCTTTACTACCTGGCTGATATCTGTACCGGCTGCTTCCAGAAGATTCTTCATATTTAAGAATGCCTGCTCTGCCTGTGCTACGGATCCCTCCGGGATATTGCCTGTAGCAGGATCTACCGGGATGATACCTGATGTATAAACCATGCCGTTTACTTCGATTGCCTGTGAATATGGTCCGATTGCTGCCGGAGCCTTATCTGTTGCGATGACTTTTTTCATAATGTACTACTTCCTTTCTATTTCTAATGGAGTACCTGTCAGATGCAGGCTCTCCTTTTTTTACATCTTTTGCTATTATAGCATACTCCTATCTTATGGTATAGAAAAATCTTAGTCTGCCTTACGGATCTTACCGTCCGTGATCTGAATTCTTCTTTCCTTATATAAGCGACCTACCGCTCGCTTGAACGCAGCCTTGCTGAGCCCCGTCTCGCGGAAAATGATCTCCGGTGTCGCCTTTTCCGTAAATGGCAGAACACCTGCATAAGACTCGATCAGATCCATAATCTTTTCTGCATCATCATCCATCTGCATATAGGCTTTCTTTCGCATAGACACATCCAGTTTGCCATCTTCCTTGATGCCGGTCACTTCCACCGTGATCACATCTCCTAATTGCAGATGCGATGTATCTTCATGCTTGGGGATCATGGCTGAATATTTGTCTTCGATTGCCAAAAACGTACCAAAATCATGACCAAACTCATAAACACGCCCCTCTACCTCATCGCCGATCTGATACGGCGGATTGGTGGACAGATGTTCATAAATACCACGCGTGCTAGCACATAAACGATTGCTCTTGTCAATATAGAGGCGCACCAAGATCTCATCGCCCTCATGCACCTTTCTGGTCTGCTCCTTATAAGGAAGCAAAAGGTCTTTTTCCAATCCCCAATCCAAAAAGGCACCGATACGCCCCACTTCTTTCACTGTCAGAACCGCGATCTCATTTAAGGTAATAAGTGGATGCGTCGTTGTCGCAATCATACGATCTTTTGAATCCCGGTAAAGGAAAACCTCGATCTCATCCCCAACCTTTGTCTGGTCTGGAATCTGCTTCTTAGGAAGCAAAACTCTCTCCTCTGTCTTCGCCTGATCCTTATCTGCCAGATAAACACCAAAATCTACTTTTTTTATGACCCGTAAGGTCTGCATACATCCTAATTTCATTGTATTTCCTTTCTCATTCGTTGTTGACTGTAAATTCAACAACCGCAAACAATTCCTTTTCCTCGTTTTCTAAGGCTACCACCTGCTGTTCTGCCTCTTTGGTGCTATAGCAGATGACTCGATCCGATAAGACTGCTGATTTACGAAACTCCACGTAAATCTGGCTTATCTTTTGTCCACTTGGCAGGCATTCTCGTGCAGCCTCAACATAATGGGCGTTGTTCATATGGTGGTTGGTATCCAAATGCAACTTGGTCACAGTAAAATCATAGACTCTTGTCATAGCATCCGGTAATTTACGCTTGCGCAGGTTCCATTCTCCCTCTAACTGTGGATCGATCGTATAGGCAGTCAGCATTTCCTGTGGCAGACGTACCGGCGATAGTTTATCCAGATCCATCAAAATCCACAAGGAATCTGCTTGAACATAGACCTGTCCCGCCTGATCTTCGATCGTAAAGTTACGATATCCCAGCATACCGCGAAAACGATATGGCCAGGTCTTGACCACGATCGACTCGCCCACCATCGGCATTTCCTTTAATGATTTGATCTGATAGGATGTCACAAACCAGCCAATATGATGTTCTGCCAGATAGGATAAGCCCACGCCCAGATCTTCCGCCTGCATGGTACAGCAATCCTGCAAGTAATTCATAATGCCCGATACAGACAATCTGCCTTTTTCATCTGCCTCACTATATCTTACACGGCTATGTAATGCATACATTGTTTTCGCCCTCTCATAGTTTGTATTCTTTTAACAAGTGCTCGCAAAAGTCCTTAAACATTTTTACTCCTTATAAAATACCACAAACTGCGGCGAAGGTAAATGTATCTTTTTTGAGCCATAGACAAGTGCTCGCAAAAAACACCAGAAACGGCATCTATAGCATGCCGCTGCTGGCGTTCTTTCTTTTCCCTTATGGTGTTGTATTCGACGTTGTACTACCGTCTCCTGATGAGCCACTGGAGGAACCACCCGAACCGCTGCCAGAACTACTGTCTCCTCCCGAAGTATCTGTCTGTGATTTATTGTCGGTAATGGTGCCCTCTACCGTCGGCTTGACACTTCTTCCATCGCTTGTGGAGCCGTCGCCTGTGCTGCCAGCAGATGTATGCACGCTACATACCGTATTCAAGGCTTCTTCCGTGATCAAATATGGTCCGTCTTCTGTCTCCGCCGTACCACCGATAATGAATACCGTCGGCACACGATTTTCAGCCGGACAATACTCTCCGGCGATCTGACCGGACGCAGAACAGATGTCTAACTTGACGTGATGATCACAAGTCTCTGTCGGTACAGAATCCTTATCAAAATACTCGGTATAGACCATAGAACCTCTCGGATCCGCGTCACAGACACCCTCGATTGCCAGTTTACCAGACTTCTTACATACCTGTGCCGTCACAATGCCGGATGGCTGTGTAAACTCCTTACGAGGCAAATTCTCGTGGATACGTTCCATCACCGCATGCCAAATCAATTTGGAATATGCTGTATAGGACTGCTCTGTATTATCATCATAGCCCCCCCAGACTGCTGCCGTATAATATGGTGTATAACCTGCAAATACCGTATCACGGTTCTTTGTCGTCGTACCTGTCTTTGCTGCCGTCGGCATGTTAGAAAGTCCTGCTCCGGAGCCTGTACCGGATGTGATAACATCCTGCATGGCATTGGTCAAAAGCCATGCAGTCGTGTCCTTTAAGACTTCCTTGGAAGTATTTTGCGTATTATCCAGGATCACATTGCCATTATGATCCAAGACCTGTGTATAGAATACCGGCTTGTTGTAGTCTCCGCCATTTGCAATCGTTGCATATGCAGCAGTAAGTTCCAGATCCGTAACACCATTGGTCAAACCGCCCAGACATAAGGTCTGGTTGTTGTCTCCCGGTTCCAGTGTAGAAATGCCAAGGGCTTCTGCATATTCAAAGCCAAGTCCGGTACCGATCTGGGTCAGGTTCTTGACCGTCACAACATTCATGGAAGATATGATGGCATCACGGATCGTGGTAAAGCCACGGTAGCGGTTGTCGTAGTTGTGAAGCGGTGTACCGTTTGCATAACTAGTCGGCGCATCATCCTGCACGCTGGCAAGGGTCAGCCCACCGGCATCCAGCGCTGCCGCGTAACAACCAATGATCTTAAAGCAGGATCCCGGCTGACGTGTAATGTTGGTTGCACGATTCAGAGTCTTGCTGGCTGTCTTATCGCCACGACCACCTACCAGGGCAACCACATGTCCGGTCGCCTGGTCGATCACGGAAATAGCAGCCTGGGGCTGTAAGGTATAGGTAATGGTCTCCCCACCTTCAGCGATAGTATCTCCTTCTTCCATGATTGCAGCCTTGTATTGTTCGATCGCCTGATCACATTCTTCCTGAGAAGAGAAATTGATATCATAATTCGGATTCTGTGCCTGATAATAGGTCAGCATGGTCTGCTCACTATAATTTTCATAACTTCCATCTTTCTTCGTCACAGTTAGACGATAAGAGAAAGAATAAAGCACATGATCCGAATAATTGGCATTATTATTCACCTCTTCCTCGCAGATAGTCTGGATGTTGCTATCCTGCGTAGAATTGATGGTCAGTCCGCCACTATAAAGCATCTGATAAGCCTGTGCCTCTGTATAGCCCTTTTGGTCTACCAGATCATTTACCACTTCATCCGTCAGTGCATCTACAAAATAAGAAGTGCTTGCACTGGATTCGTTCTGCGCATTTACGATCTGAATACGATCATAAAGATTATCTTCCAAGGCTTCATCGTATTCCGACTGGTTGATATATCCAAGATCCAGCATCTTTTTGAGGACTTTTTTACGTCTGGACGCATTGTCCTTCGGATTGGTGATCGGGTTGTACTTTGACGGATTCTGGGTAATGGCTGCTATTGCTGCATCTTCGGATAAGGTCAGTTCAGAAACTGACTTATTAAAATATCGTTCTGCTGCCGCTTCCACTCCCAAAGTGTTCTGTCCCAAATTGATGGTATTCAAATAATTCTCCAGAATTGTATCCTTATCCTCAACTTTTTCCAGCTGGACTGCCAGGTACTGTTCCTGGATTTTACGGTTCACGCTGTCCAAAAGCGTATCCTCCGATGTCCAGGTGGTGAAATAATTGTTTTTCAACAACTGCTGGGTGATGGTAGATGCTCCCTGCATCTTCTCACCTCCGCTGATGAGACTGGTAAAGCCAGCCCGGATAATGCCACGCAGATCAATACCATTGTGCTTGTAGAACCGTTCATCCTCGATCGCCACAAAGGCATGCTGCAGGTCGTCTGGGATCTCATCAATCGTCACATAGGTACGATTGGAGCCGGAGGCTGCCAGCGTCTCGATCTCGTTACCCGACGAATCCAAAACTGTCGTGGAAAATCCATTTGGGGAAATATTGACCTCTGAGATATCCGGACATTCTTTGATCAATTTGACCACATACAATCCACCCACGACAAAACCAACTGCAATAATACAAAGAATGCATACCAAAATGGTCTTGATAAAGGTAATGCCGAATCTCTTTTTATTTTTGGCACGTTTGCCTGAAAGTTTAGCACTTTGCTTTTGTGCACTTTTTTTACCGTAGTTCATATTGTTCTCCTTTACATACCACGCATGGCTCAAAAAGATTCACACGTGGGTAC
>CAVLBP010000105.1:0-7996 GCA_963661325.1 bacterium | reverse complement strand
TGTGTGTTGAAGCATCCACTTGAATAGTTAGTCGTGTTCCAGTCCCCTGTGTTCCAGTCCCCTGTGTTCCTGTTCCCTGTGTTCCAGTTCCCTGTGTTCCAGTCCCCTGTGTTCCTGTTCCCTGTGTTCCAGTCCCCTGTGTTCCAGTCCCCTGTGTTCCTGTTCCCTACAATGTAAACATGAATGCCCTGCGCAAGCGTCTGAAAAATCCGATCTACGCAGGAGATATGAACGGCTTTGAATGCCCTGCATACATCACGGCAGAGGATCACAAAAAAATCATTGAGAATATGGCGCAGTACATTCGCACTCCTAAGGGTGGAATAACTTACATTTTTTCTGGACTACTGGTATGTGGCTACTGTGGAAACAGGATGGGCGCAAAATCTTCAACCAACCAGAACAAAACGGCAAAAGTTCGTTGCAAGTATTATGTTTGCGATGGGAAGACTTATGCCATAAAGCACGAGAACAGGATCACGATCAGTGAGAAGAAGGTCGAGAAGATGCTCCTAGAACAGGTCGAGCCTATTATCAATGAATACAATATCAGTCTATCCAACGAGGAAAGAAGGACTGATGTAAAAGGCAAGCGAAAAGTCTTGGAACAAAAATTAGAACGAGTAGGCATACGTTTTGAGGTCGGCGATCTATCAGTTGGCGAGTACAAGGAAAAGCGTGAACTTATCCTGCGTGACATATCTGATCTTGACAACTTGGTATCGGACAGAGAGCCTATAACACTGGATGCCAACTGGAAAGAGACCTATCTTAAACTTGACGATATGAACAAGCGCGCCTTCTGGCGATCCTTTATATCATCCATAGTGGTTCGCCCTGACAAATCTCTGGACATAAAAATAGGGCACTAAGCGCGCCCCTACTCCTCATCCTCGTATGGATTGTGTCCTGTAATTTGTTCGCATACTGCTTCCGCAACATTGGTGGCATGGTCACCAATGCGCTCAAAGTATTTTGCGATCATGAGAAGATCCAGACTGCTCATCGGATCCGTGCCTTCTGCCATATCATCTGCGATCTCCTGGCGTACTTCCAAGAAAAGGTCATCCACTTCATCATCTCTGGCAATGACCTCACGCACCAATTCCAGATCCTGCTTGACATAAGCATCAATGCTCTCTGTCACCATGGCTATGGTCGTTTCTGCCATTTTCGCCAATTTCACATCATTTGCCGGCACACTAAAATCTGTCGTCTCAATGATCTCCGCAATATCGGATGCCTGATCACCGATACGCTCCATGTCCGTGATCATCTTTAAGGCTGCGGAAACCTTGCGCAGGTCTTTTGCCACCGGCTGCTGCTGCAAGAGGAGTTTTAAACAAAGGCTCTCCACCAGACGCTCCTGTTCGTCAATATTGCTGTCCTCCTTGCGGATTGCCTTTGCCACCTTGGCATCCCCAGACTGCAAGAGTTTTGAGGTCTTTCGGATCACGTCCTCACACATACTTCCCATTTCGATCAGTTCTACATGAAGTTCTTCCAACTGTCTGTCAAATCGATTTCTCATACTTCCCCTCCTTAACCAAACCTACCTGTAATATAATCTTCTGTCTTTTTCTCCTTAGGCATAGAGAAGATCTGTTCCGTCTCGCCATATTCAATGACTTCGCCCAGTAAGAAAAAGGCGGTCTTATCCGATACACGCACTGCCTGCTGCATGTTGTGCGTTACCATGATGATGGTATAGTCTTTCTTTAATTCAATGACCAGGTCTTCGATCTTTGAAGTCGAGATTGGATCCAGGGCAGAGGTCGGCTCATCCATCAAAAGTACCTCCGGTTTAACGGCAAGTGCTCTTGCGATACAAAGTCGCTGCTGCTGTCCTCCGGAAAGTCCCAAGGCACTCTTTTTCAGACGGTCTTTGAGTTCGTCCCAGATCGCCGCCTGCCGTAAAGATGTCTCCACGATCTCATCCAGTTCGACCTTGCTGCGTATGCCATGGGTACGCGGTCCATAGGCAATATTGTCATAGACACTCATAGGAAAAGGATTTGGCTTCTGAAATACCATGCCGACACGCTTGCGCAAAAGATTGACATCCATATCGCCGTAGATATTTTCCTCATCCAACTTCAATTCCCCTGTGATCTTACAACCTTCCACCAGATCGTTCATGCGGTTGATGGACTTGAGCAGGGTGGACTTACCACAGCCACTCGGTCCGATAAATGCAGAAATTTCTTTTTCCGGGAGTTCCATATTGATATTTTTTAATGCATGGAAATCACCATAATACAGATCCATATTGTGAATGGAAATCTTTGCTTTATTTTCCATATTCTTTCTTATCTCCTTCTAACTTCATTACCGATCAGACCTTGGATACCTTTTTCGCGATCCAGTCTGAAATTCCGTTGATCAAAACAACCAGTATCAGCAATACCAGTGCTGTCGCATATGCCTCATCCATATGCAGTCCCTCTCGGGAAAGGCTATACATATGCACGGCAAGAGTTCGACCGGACTTGGTCAGGTCTGTAGCCGTCTGTGCCACCGTTCCCGCCGTATAGATCAGAGCTGCCGTCTCACCAACGATTCGTCCGATCGATAGGATGACCCCGGACAGGATTCCCGGAACAGCCGCCGGTAAAATAATACGAAAGATGGTTCGCAGTTTTCCTGCGCCCAGTCCAAAACTGGCTTCCCGGTACATATCCGGCACCGCAATAAGTGCCTCTTCTGTCGTTCGGATCACAAGCGGCAGGATCATGATAACCAGCGTCAATGCGCCGGACCACATAGAATATCCCCAATGCAGATATGTTGCAAAGAAAAGAAGACCAAAAAGACCATAAATAATGGATGGGATACCCGATAAGGTCTCAGCCGTCATGCGGATGACTTTTACCAGTTTGCTGCCGCGCTTTGCATACTCCACCAGATAGATGGCTGCAAAAATACCAAGCGGTACGGCGATCACAAGTGATAGACCCGTCATAATAAGGGTATTGATGATCGCCGGCATCATGGAAACATTGTCTGAAGTATATTCCCAGGCAAAAAGCCCCGGTGACAGGTGTGGTGCACCTTTTACCACAATAAAGATAATGATGAAGAGCAATACCCCCATGGTTATCGCTGCCGATAAGAGGACAAAGATCTTGAGCAATAAGGATGCCGGATGTTTTAATGCTGTTTTTAAACTCTGTTTCATTCCACTGCCTCCTTACTTTGCGTCCTGACGCTTTAACGCCGCCACACATAAATTGATCAAAAGGATAAATACGAAGAGGACAACGCCGGTCGCGATCAAGGCTTCCCTGTGCAGATCTGCTGCATAGCCCATTTCCAGCACGATATTGGAAGTCAGGGTTCTGACACCTCTCGTGATGCCCTTTGGCATACGCGCCTGATTGCCCGCTACCATAACCACTGCCATGGTCTCGCCGATCGCCCTGCCAATCCCTAAAACGATACCTGCCACGATACCGGACTTTGCTGCCGGGATAACGGTAAGAAAAATGCTTCTCTCCTTGGTTGCCCCCAGTGCCAATGCCCCTTCATAATAAGGTGTCGGAACGCTGCGGATGGCAGCTTCACAAACACTGACAATGGTAGGCAGGATCATGATGCCAAGCAAAATAGACGCCGTCAGCATGGTAGAGCCATCGCGCCCGGTAATCTCCTGCATGAGCGGCACAATACACACCAGACCGAAGAATCCATAGACGACAGACGGTACCCCAGCCATCAGATTGACTGCCGCCTTGCAGATGCCATAGACCTTTTGGGGACAATAATGCGCCATAAAAACAGCCGTACAGAGTCCAATCGGCACACCGATGATAATGGCTCCGGCTGTCACATAGATACTGCCCATGATCATCGGCAATATACCAAATATATTATTTGAAGGCTTCCATATCACGCCCGTTAAGAACTTGCCAAGTCCGATCTTCCCCATCGCCGGAAGTCCATTGGCGAATAAGAAGATACAAATCAAGGCAACGGCTAACACCGAAGTGCAAGCCGCTATGAAAAAGATGACCTTCATTATCTGTTCTTTCAAATGTTTCATGTTCTGACCTTTCTCATTTCCTTGAATGTCGGGATTTCTTATTTCACTTCATCCCATGTAAGGATCTCGCCGGTGTAGATCTGCTTTACCTGATCAGATGTCAGATCTGTGATTCCGCTGTCATTGTTTACGATAACTGCGATACCGTCTTTTGCGATCTCCGTTGCTACAAGTCCTGCCTCAGTTTCAGAATCCTTCAACTCTCTGGATGCCATACCGATGTCACACAGACCGTCGATGGTTGACTGCATACCGGTTGAAGAATCACTTTCCTGTACTTCAATCTCAACGCCTGCATTTACCTTGCCATAAGCCTCTACCAATTTTTCCATAACCGGTGTTACAGAAGATGATCCTGCGATCGTAAGTTTTCCGCTTGCATTGTTAGATGTGAAACCCTTGCCTTCGCCTACGCTGATGTAACCATTATCTGTGATGATCTGCTGTCCATCTTTGCTCAAGATGAAGTTTACAAAATCCTGTGCTGCATCGCTTAAGTCCTCACCCTTGGTTGCAATGTTGAATGGACGAGCGATCTTGTATGTACCATTGGATACGTTGTCTGCGGTTGCTTCTACGCCGTCGATCTTTACGGCTGTTACCGTATCATTTAAAGATCCCAGTGAGATATAACCCAGAGAGTTTACATCTCCTGCAACGGTTGTCATCATAACGGAAGTAGAGTTTGTGATCTTTGCATCCTCTGTTGTCATGTCAACCTTGTTGCCGTCTGCATCCTTCTCCTCGATGCCAAAGAGTTCTACGAATGCGCCTCTTGTGCCGGATCCGTCCTCTCGGGAAAGAATGGTGATGTCTCCGGATGCTCCTGTCTGATCTGCGCCATCTGCTGTATTGTCATTTCCTTTGCTTCCGCATCCTACCATGGTGCCCAGTGCTAATGTTGCAACAAGAAGTGTTGCGGCGATTTTCTTCAATTTCATTTTTGATCTCCTTTTCGTCTGATAGACTTTTTTCTTTTCATTTCCTTTACGAGATCTATCATAAAGTCCTTTTGTAAAATGAAAGGGATGGTCTTTGTAAAAATTGTGTTAAAAAAAGACCCATGTCATCAGTTTTTACTGACGACATGGGGCTTATGTGCCTCTATTCTATTGGACTGCGATGCGCTCCGCCAAAGCCAGTGCATCATCAATATGTTTGCAAAAATATTCCTTGCCAATACGTTTGTCAAAGCCGGCTTTCTCCATCATATGCATGGGCTGCTCGTTGGTATGGGACAGGATCAAACGGATTCCCTTTTTCTCGCAGTCCGTCTGCAACTGCTCCAAGGAATGTAGTGCCGTCGCATCGATGGCGCCCACACTTCGCATCCGAAGGATCAGCACCTTGTCGCGCTCATCCACAGTGATGTCAAAGATCTTATCTGCAGCACCGAAAAACATAGGTCCGCTGATCTCATAGACACGTACCCTGTCCGGCACATGGCGAAGAGAAAGACTGTCCGGATCCTCATCTTCATCTTCAATATATTTCCATCCTTCAACTGAAGTCACGTCACTCATTCGCTTCATAAAGAGCATGGCGGCAAGCACCATTCCTACCTCAATGGCAACCACCAGGTCAAACACAACCGTCAGAACAAATGTCGTAAGTAATACTGCAATATCACTTTTGGGTGCAGTCCTGCAAAGATCAACAAACTTGCGGATACCGCACATATTATAGGCAACCCCAAACAAAATCGCTGCAATGGCAGGCATTGGGATCAGCGCTGCATACGGCATCAACAGAACCAAGACCAGCAGAAGCGTGATGGAATGTACCATACCGGCTACCGGTGTTCGCCCTCCATTTTTCACATTGGCCGCAGTTCGGGCAATGGCACCTGTGGCAGGGATACCGCCAAATAAAGCCGATCCGATGTTTCCCACGCCCTGTGCGATCAACTCCATATTCGACCGATGTCTGCCATTAATCATGGAGTCCGCCACAACTGCCGATAAGAGGGACTCGATTGCCGCTAAGATTGCGATCGTAAGAGCGTCACTAAATTCACTCTGGATCAGGCGAAAGGTAATATGCGGCATCTGAAACGTCGGCAGTTTATTGGAAATCTCATAAAGATCTCCGATGGTATTGACAGACAGGTGCAGACCTTTTACCAGACCGATCGAAACAATGACGACGATCAAAGACGCCGGAATGACACTGACCTTTTTCAGTCTTGGCCACATAATCAAAATGGCGATGCAGATCATACCTACCAATAATGCCTGTCCATTGATCGTAGGCATTGCCTTCATATAGGCGATAAATTTATCTCCCGTGTCGATCAGTGGTTCCTTGCTCACGACGGTAAGTCCTAAGAAATCCTTGATCTGCCCGATAAAGAGTGTCACAGCGATACCCGCCGTAAAGCCGGTCGTAATGGTATAAGGGATAAATTTGATCAGGGCTCCCAGACGGCACAGCCCCATCAAGATCAGCAGGATTCCCGCCATAATGGTGGCGACGATCAGACCATCCATACCGCTTTTTGCCACAATACCGGCAACAATGGTTGCAAAAGCGGCTGTCGGTCCGGCAATCTGCACTTTCGATCCTCCCAGAAAGGAAACAAAAAATCCGGCTATAATCGCCGTATAAATACCCTTTTCCGGTGTCACCCCGGAAGCCAGTGCCAGAGCGATAGACAAAGGCAGGGCGATGATCGCCACGATAATGCCAGAGATCAGGTCTTTTATAAACTGCTCCTTTGAATAATCTTTGATCGTTGTAAAAAATTTTGGTTTTAACTTTTCCATAAAAAATCCTATTGCTCTCCTCTTTTGTAAACTCCTTATCTATAGTAAGGGAGCATACGCAAGTCGCGCAATAGGATTTATTGTACTTTTTCGGAAACTTTGGTGTTAGACAACGTTTCCACGAAATCAGTGTATTATCTTATAATAATTGTCCTAAAACCTCCAAAATCTTGTCTGACTTTGGCGGCTTTAGGAAATATGCACTTGGATTGAGATCCAAGACAGAACGGATATGCTCCGCATCTCCATGCCCGGTCAGAAAGACAACCGGTATATCCTTGGTCGCATCCTTGGCACGGATCAACTCTAAGGTCTCCTTGCCGTCACAATCCGGCATCTCATAGTCTAAAACAATCAGATCCGGCTGACGTTTGTCGATCATGGTCAATGCCTGCTGACCGGAAGTGGCAAGTGTCACCTGATAACGTTCCTCTAGCATCTGCTTCATGCTGCGAAGCATCATGGGACTGTCGTCCACCACCAGGACGATCTTGCGGTCATCCTTGGATACGATCGAGCCATCCGGCAAGACCTCCGCATCAATATCCACGCGTGCCATCAGCGCCTCCAAGACACCATTCTCCGCCATATCCTGCGGGTCCACGTAAGATACCTGCCCTGACATATCATAAAGAGCATAGCGGCGGTATGCCTCCTCACTGCCAATGATAACGACCGGAGTCATCGCATATTTTTCTGCTAGAATCTGGAAAAATTCCAGATGACTGTCCGTAAATCCCTCTACATTTACCAACACCAGATCCGGCTCATAAATGCCCATCATGCTCTCGGCGATCGTCACATTGTCCGAGCATAACTGAATAGAGACAAACTTTGACAGTTCCTTTTGTATCTGCTTTGTCTGGTCATTAAAATGTCCAACGAATAAAACCTTTTTCATATATGCCCCACCTCACGAACTCATATAGATTTATTTTAACAACTTTTCGTGTGATAGGCAACCAAAGTTTAGACATTCTCATTTATGAACTTGGCACTCAACTGGAAGGACTTGATCGGGGATTTGTCTACCCAGTTCTTGTGACTTTCCAAGACAATGGCATCCACGCCGTTTTCCTTTACAATATCGACCATAGTCTTAAGATCCATGTTGCCATAGCCCAATTCCATGCTGTCAGAAGTCAGGATGGATGATGTCTTGCCCTCCACACGGCTTCCTCTGTCATTG
>CAVLBP010000104.1:0-8017 GCA_963661325.1 bacterium | reverse complement strand
CGATACATCCAACCGAACATGCCTTCATGACATCTTTACCCTTGTCCTTAGAACTACACTGTACTAATGTCGTAGCCTCGTAAGGAACCAGTTCGATCAAATGCTTCGGACAGGTGCTCACACACTTACCGCAAGCCTTACATGCTTCCGGATCAACCTTTGCAATACCGTCTACGATATGGATAGCATCAAAAGGACAAGCCTTTACGCAGGAACCAAATCCCATACATCCATAATTACAAGACTTCGGACCACCACCCGGTACGAATGCCATTGCCTGACAGTCTTCTACACCGGCATACTCATAGTCCTTGCCAGCCTTTTCACAAGTACCGGCACATTTTACAAAAGCAACCTGCTTGACGCTGTCTTCGGCAGCAACGCCCATGATCTCGCCAACCTTGGCTCCAACCGCAGCACCACCGACCGGACAACCATTGACCGGTGCTTCTCCCTTGACAATGGCAGCAGCCAGACCGGAACATCCGGCATAACCACATCCACCACAGTTATTTCCCGGCAGAACGCCAATAATTGCTTCTTCTCTTTCGTCTACTTCAACTTTGAACTTTTCTGATGCAAAGCATAAGAAAAATCCCATCAAACATCCTGTGCAGCCGACAATGACAGCGGCTACAATAACTCCTGTTACGCTCATCTGTCAGCCCTCCTACTTAATAATTCCTGAGAATCCAAAGAATGCGATCGCCATAAGACCAGCTGTAACAACAACGATGGCAGATCCCTTAAATGGCTTTGGAATATCATTGAATTCAATCTTCTCACGGATACCGGCCATGATCACGATAGCGATGGTAAAGCCTACTGCTGTACCAAATCCATTGACCACGCCCTCTAAGATATTGTATCCCTTGGTCACGTTCTTGATTGCGATACCAAGTACAGCACAGTTTGTTGTGATCAGTGGCAGATATACACCAAGTGACTGATACAGTGCAGGCATCTGCTTCTTTAAGAACATCTCAACAAACTGAACCAATGCAGCGATCACAAGGATAAATACGATCGTCTGCAAGTAGGAAAATCCAGTCGGCTCCAAAATAAACTTGTAAATAAGTCCTGTTACAAAACTTGAAATGGTAATAACGAAAATGATGGCACCGCCCATACCGGCAGCTGTCTCAATCTTCTTGGAAACGCCAAGGAAAGGACACAGTCCAAGGAACTGGCTAAGCACTACGTTATTTACGATTGCAGATGCAACCAAAATCAAAAGTAATTCTTTCATTGCTCTTCCTCCTATTCCTTATCCTTTGCTTCTTCTTTTGCTTCTGTCTTTGTTTCTGCCTTTGCTACGCTGACATTAGACTTGCCTGAGCAAGATCCCATACCACAAGACTCGCAATCTCCTGCAAGACATCCGGTAGCCGGTGCGATATGTTTGCCCTTCTTCTCTGCATTTGCGCGGATCACATTCATAAGTGCGATCAAGAATGCCAGTACGAAGAATGCTCCAGGAGCAAGAACAAAAATAGTGATCGGTGTATAACCTGCTTTTCCTGATGCTGCATCTGCAAGCGGAAGGATCTGGAAGCCAAAGATCTGACCTGCACCAAGAACCTCACGCACGATACCGATCGTGGTAAGACCTAATGTAAATCCAAGTCCCATACCAAGTCCATCAAAGATAGACGGAATGACAGGATTCTTAGAAGCATATGACTCTGCTCTTCCTAAGATGATACAGTTTACTACGATAAGCGGGATATAGATACCAAGTGCTGAGTAAAGGCTTGGAATAAATCCCTGTACCAAGAACTGTACGATCGTTACAAAAGATGCAACGATAACGATAAATGCCGGCACACGTACACGATCCGGGATAATATGTCTCAATAAGGAAATCATAAAGTTGGACATAACAAGTACAACGGTTGTGGAAAGTCCCATACCAAGTCCGTTGATAGCGGATGTGGTAACAGCAAGTGTCGGACACATACCAAGCATCAGGACGAAGGTAGGATTTTCTTTGATAATACCGTTCTGTAAACGTTCTACGATCTTATTCATTTGACGCACCTCCTACAAGGCTGTTGTAATAAGTAAGACCAGCATCGACACCATAGGTAACAGCCTTTGATGTGATCGTTGCGCCACTGATGGCTTCAATCTCTGTATCGGCTGTCTTGCCAGACTTGGTCACTTCCAGGATCTGTGCCGGGATGCCTGCAAACTGGCTCATAAAGCCATCTTCTTTTGCCTTCATACCAAGACCTGCTGTCTCACTAATATCTGTAATGGAATAACCATTTAAAGTACCATCATTTGTCACACCCATAGAGAATGTGATGTCTCCGCCGTATCCGGCATGGGATGTGATCGTGATGACATAACCGATTGCCTGACCTGCATCATCTTTTGCGACCACGCAATTTGTAATATCATCATCTGTATAACCTGCATCAGCAGCGATCTTTGTTGCTGCATCAGCATCAAAGCCTTCTAAATCTTCAAAGGAAGCAGCATCTGCAAATACAGCCTTGTAAGACTCCTGAGTTGCAGACTCCTGTGCCTTTGCGATTGGATCCTTTGTGATCTCATATACACCACCAAGGCAGACACCGGCAATAAGAGTAATTGCAGTAAGGACTAATGCGTCTTTTACTAATTTATTCATTATTTGTTGCCTCCCTTCTCTTTGACAAGTCCAAAGGCTCTTGGAATTGTGATGCGCTCGATCAAAGGAACCAAAAGGTTGCTGAAGATGATCGCATAGGAAACACCTTCTGCGGATGCACCAAAGATACGGAAGATACCGGTCAGGATACCAAGAACGATACCATAGAGGATCTTACCGTTTGGTGTGATCGGTGAAGTCACATAGTCGGTTGCCATAAAGAAAGCACCAAGCATAAGACCACCACCACATAACTGTGCTACCAGATAGTTCATATCAAATCCATGTCCGCCAAAGATCAATACGAAGATGGCGAAAGTAATGATATAAGATCCCGGAATACGAAGATCGATAACCCCGAATAAGATCAGGATGATCGCACCGATCAAAAGTGCGATAACAGATGTCTCACCGATGGTTCCGGCTGTTGTACCAAGAAGCATTGACATGGTATCAACGCTCTCGCCTGCCTTTAAAGCAGCAAGTGGTGTTGCACCTGTCACACCATCATAGGTAAATGTTGTCATAGATCCGGTAAAGGAGATCAAAAGGAAGCATCTTGCTCCCAGAGCCGGGTTCATAAAGTTCTGTCCCAGTCCTCCAAATAACATCTTGACGATAACAATAGCAAATACACCGCCAAGAACCGCCTGCCACCATGGTAATGTCGGTGGTAAGTTGAGTGCTAACAGAAGTCCTGTAACAACTGCACTCAGATCATTGATTGTGCTCTTTTTATGTACGATCTTTTCATAGATCCATTCAGAAGCCACACATGACGCGATAGTCACAAGGATCAATACCAGCGCATGCAATCCAAAATTACAGATACCGAAGATAGATGCCGGAAGTAAGGAGATCACTACCAATGCCATGATCTTCTGGGTATCCATTTTATCTCTAACGTGTGGCGAAGATGTAACGTTTAATAAATCACTCACAAGATTCACCCCTTCCTAATTTTTCTTTCTCTTTTCAGCAAGAACAAACTTTTTCATTGTCTTGACTGACTGTGCCAAAGGTCTGCGTGCCGGGCAAACATAACTACAGCTGCCGCATTCTACACACTCAAGACCATACCATTCTTCAAATTTATCCATCTGATTATGCTCAGAGTAGTCCGCAAGTCTGGATGGAACCAAAGCCTCAGGACAAGCCTCTACACAACGTCCACAGTTGATGCAGGCTGTTGTCTCATACTTAGAAGCCTCATCTTCTGTCATGCAAAGCAAGGCTGAAGTTGTCTTTGTTGTAGGAACATCTACACCAAATAAAGCAAATCCCATCATCGGACCACCGGCGATCATCTTTTTCGCTGGTGCTACCAGACCACCGGCTGCTTCTAACAACTGGCTGTAACTTGTACCAATGCTGATATAGAAGTTTCTCGGCTCACATACCGCATCACCGGTAACTGTGAAAATACGGTTGGTCAGCGGACGGCCAAAACGTACTGCATTGTAAATAGCGACCATAGTCTCTACGTTGTCAACAATACATCCTGCGTCTGCCGGCAGCATCTTGGAATTGATACTTCTGCCTGTGGTAGCAAAGATCAACTGACGCTCACCACCCTGTGGATATTTTGTCTGCAATGGACAAACTTCCATACGGGACTCACCTGCAACCAGTGCCTGTAACTTTTCGATACAATCCGGCTTGTTGTCCTCCACACCAAAGATACCCTTTGCCTTTGGGAACAACTGTAAGATGATCTTCATACCTTCGACTAACTTTTCCGGTTCCTCGATCATTCTACGATAATCGGATGTCAAATATGGTTCACACTCTGCGCAGTTTGCAATAATATACTCGATTTTGTCCGGCTCCTTCGGAGACAACTTGACATGGGTTGGGAATCCTGCACCACCCATACCGACAACGCCGGCTTCCTTGATCTTTCCAATGATCTCTTCATTAGAAAGTTTGGTCACATCTTCTGTCTCTTCGTAGGTAACCTCATTGAACTCACCGTCGCTCTCAATGATAATGGAATTGACCATATCACCAACAGTTACACGTCTAGGCTCGATCGCCTTGACAGTTCCTGAAACAGATGAGTAGATTGGAGATGACACAAAGCCACCTGCCTCTGCGATCTTCTGTCCTTTTAATACAGCATCGCCAACAGCAACGATAGGTGTTGCTGGAGCACCAATATGCTGAGATAAAGGAAAGACTAATTCTCCTTCCGGCAGCAATTCTTTAATCGGCTTGGACTTGGATAAGTCTTTGCCATCCTTCGGATGAACGCCGCCCTTAAATGTCTTTAGGCCCATGAACTGTACCCCTCTTTCTTTCGATACTTATGTGATTACACACTTTGAATACATTATATCACTTTTGCAAACAAATCAAGACATACAGATGTATCTTTTTGTATCTTTTTGAGTACCTTTTCCATATGTGCTATACTATGGAATATACAGGCTTTGTCTGTTAAATTTTTAACCAAAAGGAGGCTTTTATGCTTACATTTACGGACACCTATACCTACACGCCCAGATACAATGAATTAGACTTCTGGCAGGAAGATCAACTCCTGTTTGACATAGAGACCACCGGTCTTTCCGCAAAATATAACACCATTTATCTGATCGGCTGTGCCTATCACAAAGGCAGACAGATCACCCTGATACAATACTTTGCCGAGTCTCCTGCCGAGGAGTCCGAGGTCTTAGGAGCCTTTTTGGATCTGTGCAAAGATTTCCGGGGGCTACTCTCCTTTAATGGTATCCGTTTTGATGAAAGATTTATCCTTGACCGATGTCAGAAACTGCAAATTGCTGCTGAGGCATTGCCGGGGCAGCATTTTGATATCTATAAGGCATGCCGTGGCATGAAATCTATCTTAAACCTGCCATCCTACCGTCAAAAAGCCATCGAGTCCTTTCTGGGCATCCATCGGGAGGACAAATACTCTGGCGGCGAATTGATCGCTGTCTACCAGTCCTACTGCAACGAGCCGGACGACGAGGCTCTGACACTTTTAAGACTACATAACTACGAAGATGTGGCTGGTATGGTCGAGATCCTGCCCATCCTATCCTACGCCCACTTGGCGGACATGCAGATAGATATTTCAGATCTCTCCCTATCCTCCTATACCGATTATCAGGGCGCACAAAAGCAGGAACTCGCATTTACCGGCACCATTTCTTTTCGTCTGCCCGCGCCCCTGCGTCTGCACACGGATGATTATTATATTATCTTGGAGGACAATACCATCAAAGGAACGATTTCTCTTTATCACGAGAAAATGTATCACTTCCTGCCGGATGTCAAATCTTATGTTTACCTGCCGGAAGAAGACATGGTCATCCCCAAAGAACTTGCATCCCATATTGCCAAAGAGAAAAAGCAGAAAGCCACCCCGGCGACCTGTTATATTGCCAAAGTCGATACCTACCTCATGGTGCCGGACGCTTTAGAATGCGGCGATGACATCTATTTCTTTGCCAGGGAATACAAAGATAAAAAATCTTTTATCCCTTACCATGAGTCCTGTGTGGATGAGACCTTCATCGCCCGCTACATTTCCTGTCTCCTGAATTGAATGGTCATAATGTAAAAAGATCCTAACCTCCCGAAGGAAGTTAGGATCTTTATTTTATTCCTGACCTTTTTCGTAGTAGAAAGAGTATCTACGCTTATAGCCCATGCCCTTGTAATCTGTCACCTGCTCTGTACTGCCGATAAAGAGAATACCGCCGTCTTTTAAGGATTTTGCGAATTTCTCGTAAACCTCGTTCTTGGCTTCTTCTGTAAAGTAGATCAATACATTGCGGCACACGATCATGTGGCAATCTCTCGGATATGGATCTGATAATAAGTTGTGTTCTCTGAAATCAACACACTTTTTGATCTGTTCCGAAATCTGGTAAGAATTTCCTACCTTGGTAAAATATTTACGTTTGAACTCATCCGGCACATTGGCAATACTCTTTTCGGAATACAGACCAACCTTGGCTGTCGCGATCACCTGCTTGTCGATATCCGTTGCCGTGATCTTGATCTTACTCAGATCTAAGTGCTTGGACAAAGCCATGACCAGTGAATACGGCTCATCGCCTGTAGAACAGGCTGCTGACCAGATATGTAAATTGGTCCCGAACTTCTTAATGAGTTCCGGCACAAATTCCCGCACCAGTAAATCCCATTGTTCCGGATTACGATAAAACTCTGACACATTGATCGTCAGGAAGTTGACAAACTCCTCAAAGACGACCGGATCTGACTTCAATAACTTGACATAAGCATCATAAGATGCGCATTTGCGCTTTCGTACCAAGGAATCGATACGTCTGCGCATCTGCTTTTCTTTATAGGAACTGAGGTCGATCTTTGTCAGCGAATATACCGCTTTCTTGAAAGATTCATAATCATCCATACTTATATGTCCCCAGGTGGAAAAAGAATTACTCTTCTGTCTCTTCCATTTCATTTGCTACTGCGTCGATGTCAACGTCAGCGAACTCTGCATCATCAGCCTTGTCTTCTTCCGGTGTTGCAAGAAGTGCTTTCATGCTCAGGCTGATCTTCTTGTCTTCTTCACGGAACTCTACGATCTTTGCTTCTACTTCCTGTCCTACGGAAAGAACATCAGAAGGCTTGTCGATGTGTTCCTTTGCGATCTGTGATACATGAAGAAGTGCATCTACACCAGGAGCAAGTTCAACGAATGCACCGAAGTCTGTCATTCTTGCAACCTTTCCGGTAACGATCGTACCAACTGCAAAACGCTCAGCAGCATCCTTCCAAGGATTCTGATCTTCAAACTTCATAGAAAGAGCAATCTTCTTGTCGTTGATATCCTTGATGAATACCTTGACCTGATCTCCTACATGGAATACCTTCTTAGGGTTCTCAACTCTGCCCCAAGACATCTCAGAGATATGTAAAAGTCCGTCTGCTCCGCCCAGATCGATGAATGCACCGAAATCTGTCACGTTCTTGACAGTGCCTTCTACAACATCGCCAACATGGATTCTTGCGAATAATTCTTCTGCAAGTTTTTCCTTTTCAGCAACCAATAACTGCTTTCTATCACCGATAATACGTCTTCTTCTAGGATTGAACTCTGTGATAACGAATGAGATCTCCTGACCATTGTACTTGTTCAGATCCTTCTCATAGGTGTCTGATACAAGGCTGGCTGGGATAAAGATCTTTGCTTCGTCAATAACAACGCTAAGACCACCGTTTAATACCTGTGCTACCTTAGCGGTAAGTACTTCATGATTCTCAAATGCTTCTTCTAAGCGCTTGTTGCCCTTTTCAGCAGCAAGTCTCTTGTAAGAAAGTGCAACCTGTCCTTCGCCATCGTTTACCTTGATGACCATAGCGTCGATCTTGTCACCAACAGATACAACCTGTGTC
>CAVLBP010000103.1:0-8060 GCA_963661325.1 bacterium | reverse complement strand
TTTAATATTTATTATTGCATTGTTGTGGTATCGAAAAACAAAAAGAATTTTGTGGAAGCAAGGTGTTGTTTTTATCTGGTGCAGTGCTGGGCTTTTGTGTGCGGGGATGAATTATGAAATATATAGTTGGTTCTGCACGACTGTGGTACAGCATAGGGCAAATTATAGTATGGATATGAGTTTATTTTATATTATTCCTATGTTTGCTATTGCTTTTATCCGGTATAACATGGAAAAATACAGGGAAAAGAGACTCCGCAGAAAGTTAGACGAGTATGAAAGCAGGCAGGATGAAAACTAGTATTTTACATTTACTCACATTACCCAACAATGAGTTTTCGAATGAAGATGCTTATAATTTGCAAAAGGCACTGACAGAGCGAAGATGTAGTTGGAAGCAAGAAAGAATACTGACATGTATCGTTATATTCTGCTTTTCACTTCATATTATGCAAATTATGACGGCGTCCAATATTCAGTTCTGGGTTAATAATGCTATTGATAGTTTCCCATTTGTTGCAATCTTTGAACATTATACGGAAATATCTTCTGAGGAAGATGATAGGAGTATGGGGGACTTGCAACAAGATATTACACGAGCAATATATAGTAGTTCTGAATATCAAACCATTACTGATGCATATATTCAATCTGCAGAAAATGCTATATATGAGAATAAAGATTGGTCTGCTAGTGAAGCAGATGTAGAAGAACACATAAATCAATTTGAAACTGATGTAAAGAAGAGTGCTGGTTTGCATTATTCAGATACAAGCGAGATATATAAGTCTCGAAAGACAGAGAAGTATGAACGGTTTCGCAAGAGATTTGATGAAGAAGCGGAAAGACAATATAGGGCGGTCGAGGAGAAGTGTTCATGGACGGTGAAGGCGCAAAGATGGCTCTCGTGGCCTGGTACATCTATCTGTTCGGCTTGTATAGCATTAGGTATGGCAGGAATTCTGATCAGAAAAACATGCATTCTTTCCAGAAAAAAGATGATAATCAAGGTATGTGTGGGCATTATGATTTTGTGTAGCAGTACAACAACAGTTGTTGATTGGTGGTATCAAAGTGTAATTCTGAATCAATCATATACTTATAATCTATACTGCGTGTTACGTTATTGGGGAGTGGCTTTTGTAGGAGTGATATGCTATATCGTGTGTTCATTTATTGAAAAGAAAACAACCAAAAAATTGCAGGCATAAAAATAACATTTACAGTCGGAGCCGTGTTCGCAAGAATACGGCTCTTTTTTAGTAAAAGACCAAAACTATACTAAAATTTTGCCAAAAGCAGCAAAAATCAGACCTGTTTATGCAGAGAAAATTGCGTTATAATATATAATATTTTGGCGCACAGTGCTGATGGTTTTGTGAAGCGGAACAAGAAATTACAGTGCGTTATATGTGTGAAGCAGGAGGTGCAATATGCAAAAAGCAAGTGAAATCTTAAAAAGATATAAAAATGAAAACGGACCGGATATTTCCATGGTAACGAACCGTCTGATCGAAAAAGACGGTTTATATTTTAAAGATATTGATGGCTCCGGGGAGTTTAAGGATTTTGATGACTGGCGTCTGCCACCGGAGAAAAGAGCCGAGGCATATGTCAAGGAACTGACCTTGGAGGAAAAGATTGCCCAGTTGTTTATCTCGGACTGGCGTATGGGAAAGTATCCATGTGGTGTAGAGGATTATCAGCCACAACTGGATGAATCCGGCGTTTTGGATAATGGTCCATTGGATGGGAAATCTATTTTTGGAGAGCAGCATTTACCGGGCACGGAGACTATGTTAAAAGATTGGTTTTCCAGACATCTGATTCTGCGCGCAAATCCAACGCCTACTGATCTGGTGGAATTTTTGAACCAGTTACAGGCTGTGGCAGAGGAGTGCGATCACTTTGTGCCGGTACAGGTTGTATCCAATTCACGAAATGAAAATGCCGAGCCTATCTTTGGTATGAATGATGCCGCCGGTGTATTTGCAACCTGGCCGGGAACCCTTGGTATTGCAGCAGCAGTTAAGGGGGATGGCAACTATGAGGTGGTTGATAAATTCGGACAGATCATCAACCGTGAATGGAATGCATGCGGTCTGCGCAAGGGCTATATGTATATGGCAGATTGTATGACCGATCCACGATGGCAGAGAACCTATGGTACTTTTGGCGAAGATCCGGCATTGATCGAAGAAACTTTTGACCATCTGATCCCTGCCATTCAAAATGGCTCGGATGGGGCAGGTTTAGATGGAACGGCCATGACGGTCAAGCATTTCCCGGGCGGTGGTGCAAGGGAAAATGGCTTTGATCCGCATTATAAGGCAGGTCAGTGGAATGTCTATGCAACGGAGGGCAGTCTGGAAAAATACCATATCAAGGGATTTTACCCGGCAGTTCGCCACAATGCCGAGTCTATCATGCCATATTACTCAAAGCCTTCTAAGGAAAAAAGTTCCCTGCAAAAGGATCCAAAAGGACAGGAGATTGATTTCGCTCCATATGGGTTTGCTTACAATAAATATTTTATTGACACTATTTTGCGTGGACAGATGGGCTTTAAGGGCTATATCAATTCTGATACCGGTATTGTGCATAATATGTGCTGGGGCGTAGAGGCTCTGGATAAGCCGGAGCGTATCGGCTTTGCCGTGACCCAGTCCGGTGTTGACCTGATCAGTGGTCTCTTTGACAACGATCTTGCCATGGAAGCCTATGAGAGAGGCAAAAATGCTTATTACGACAGTCATGAGGTGCCGGAGGGCTTTGCAAAAGAGGACCTTGTCTTAACAGATGCCTCCATTGACCGTGCCGTGACGCGCACATTGACAGAGATGTTTGCTCTGGGTATGTTTGATGATCCTTATCGTGATGCAGAGGCGGCAGAGCGTGTGATCGCAGATGAAGATGACCGGGCAGAGGCGGCACTGGTGCAGAGAAAATCTGTTGTACTTTTGAAAAATGATGGCGTATTACCATATGTCGCAAAGGGCAAAAAGGTTTATGCAGAGTCTTTCTATAAGAATCCGGATCAGGCTGCAAAAGATACGGAAAAACTGCGCGGACTTGTGTCTGAATACTGTCAGTTGACAGAGGATTACGAGGAAGCAGACCTTGCGATCCTGATGGTGCACCCGGCATCCGGGGCATATTTTTCCGCAACGCCTGGCTATCTGGAACTGGATCTTTGTGAGGACAAGGAAGTCTGCGATGTGGATGAAAATTGCAGACCGCTTGCTACGACCCACAAGGAAACGACAGTCAGCGGCATGAAACGTTTGCAGGAAATCGCCGCAGGCATCCATGCACACGGCGGTAAGGTCGTTTCCAATGTCAATGTGACCCTTGCGTGGGAACTGGGAAATGTGGAGACGATTTCAGATGCCCTGACAGTCGGATTTGACACCTATGATGAGGCGATCATGGATGTGATCTTTGGCAAATATGCACCGACCGGAAAACTTCCGATTACCTTCCCGAAGAATGATGCTGTGATCAAAGTGGGAGCGGATGGCAGATGTATCAGCCCGAATGATGTGCCGGGCTATGACAAGGATCTTTATATGCCGGATGAACTCAAGGATGAGAATGGAAAGGCATATGCATATCGTGATGCGGCAGGAAATTACTACGAACTGAACTTTGGACTGACATATTAGACTCTGCTCCATGCCATTCAAATTGCGCGCTGAATGTGGTAAGATAGAGTAAATGATAAAAAAGCAGGAGGACAATATGGCAAAGACAGTTGGATTTATCGGTAGTGGAAATATGGGCAGAGCCATCATGGGCGGTATGATCGCGGCAGGGCTTTATGCGCCGTCGCAGATCCTGGCATCTGCAAAGACCAAGGAGACAGTTAAAAAAATAGAAAAGGAACTCAGCATTGTTGCAACGACGGACAATGCCGAGGTGGCAAAAAAGGCAGATATTTTATTCCTTGCCGTAAAGCCGGGGGTATTTGCCACGGTTATACCACAGATCCGGGATGTCTGCAAAGAAGGACAGGTGGTCGTATCGATCGCTGCCGGGCAGACGCTTGCGTCCATTACAGACCTGTTTGGACGGCAGATCAAACTGGTGCGCTCTATGCCGAACACACCGGCACTGGTAGGCGAGGCAATGAGTGCCGTGACACCGAATGAAAATGTGAGCAAGGAAGAATTGCAGGAAGTCATGGCGATCTTTGAAAGTTTCGGAAAGGCAGAGATCGTGCCGGAGTCTATGATGGATGCAGTCGTTGGCGTGAGCGGATCTTCCCCTGCCTATGTCTATATGTTTATCGAGGCGATGGCAGATGCGGCGGTTGCTGACGGTATGCCAAGAAAGCAGGCTTACAAGTTTGCAGCCCAGTCTGTCCTTGGGGCAGCCAAGATGGTCTTAGAGACAGGAGAGCATCCGGGACTTCTGAAAGATGCTGTCTGCTCTCCGGGCGGCACGACCATTGCAGCCGTAGCCGAGTTGGAAAAATCCGGACTGCGTTCCTCTGTGATCGAGGCACAGCGGGCATGTGTGCAAAAGTCAAGGGATATGAGTAAGAAATAAGATACTTTAGATCCTCTTGCCAATTCCCTAAAACTGCGTATAATAAATACTAGTTAGTTGCACCTAACAATACTGGATAAGAAGTTAGGAGGTCAGATATTATGTCATACGCAGAGGACTTAAAAAATTTTCAGGCAAATCATACTTATGAAACGATGGTAGTCGATGGCAGCCATTTCCGCTATGTCCTGCAAGGTAAAGAGGACAGCAAGACTCTGGTCTTGCTCAATGGCGGCATGAACACGCTGGAAATGTGGATGGGCTATGTGGATGCTCTGGAAGAGGACTATCAGGTTCTTCTGTTTGATTATCCACAGGAATTGCGGACCAATCAGGAATTGGTTGTTGGTATGCACGCTTTCTTTGAAAAACTTGGGATCACAAAACCAATCTTTATCGGTGCCAGTGATGGCGGTATGGTGTCACAGATCTATACCCAGAAATACCATGGTCAGGTGGGCGGCTTGATCCTGATCTCTACCGGGGGTATGGATGCGGCAACCTTAAAAAGTCTCAAGAAAAAATACTTTTTTGCGCCGCTCATGCTCTTTTATATGAAGCATTGCAACTATGAAAAGTTAAAACCGACACTCATAAAGGCGGGCATGGGGCATATGCGTAATGAAAGCCCGGAGCAGGTTGCCTATGCCAGAGATATGTTTGAGACCATATTCAAAGATTATAAACAAGAAAAGGACGTACATATTTTCGGGCTCTTAGCCGATCTGATGAACCAGACCCCGGTCACGGCAGACGACTTTGCAGACCTCTTGATCGGTGCCGACAGGGGCAGATCCCAAATGTCTCAAATTACCTCTAAATAAGATTGACAAAAAATTATCAAAGTAGTATAGTGAGGATAAATGATAATTGACAGATAATTTAAACTGTCGCCAATCGAGGAGGAAAGAAACATGGGAGACTTCAAAAATTTAAAATTAGACGTAGAAGATGAGATTGCTGTCCTGACCATCAGCCGTCCGGCAGCGCTCAATGCCTTAAACAGTGAGACATTGGACGAATTAAATGTAGCACTGACAGAGATCGAGGCTAGAGATGATGTCAAGGTTCTGATCCTGACCGGTGGTCCTGACAAGAAGGGCAATGAGTTCAAGTCTTTTGTAGCAGGGGCTGATATTGCAGAGATGGTCAACTTTAGTGCGGCAGAGGCAAGAGCCTTTGGCATGAGAGCATCTGTTCCGTTCTTCAAGTTGATGAATATGCGCCAGGTTACGATCGCTGCTGTCAATGGTTTTGCTCTTGGCGGTGGATGCGAGATCTCCATGGCATGCGATATCCGTATCGCATCTGAAAACGCTAGTTTCGGTCAGCCGGAGACAGGTCTTGGTATCATTCCGGGATTTGGCGGAACCCAGCGTCTGGCTCGTCTGGTTGGTATGGGACGCGCTAAGGAAATGATCTTTACCTGTGACGCTGTTGACGCACAGGAAGCATATCGCATTGGTCTGGTAAATAAGGTAGTTGCCAAGGAAGAACTCATGGATACCGCAAAGGCTATGGCTAAGAAGATCTGCAGCAAGGGAAGTTATGCAGTATCTGTTGCTAAGGCTGCGATCAACAACGGCTATGACATGGACATCAAGAATGCCGTAGAGATGGAGGCAAACCTCTTTGGCGTGACATGTTCTACACATGATAAGACAGAAGGTATGACTGCATTTTTGGAAAGACGCGCAGCAGATCTGACAGATTTCTAAAGCAAAACATATCGTCAAACGATACATAAAATGAAAGCAAACATGGTGTCTCGGTGGAAGGATTATCCGTCGAAGCACCATGTTTTTATGTAAGAACTCTTAAAAATTCTTAAGACAATTTGAAAATTTACGGAAGTCCGACCAAGACAGGCGGGGATATGCTATACTAAATACAAGCAAACAGATTAAGACGATAGGATATAAGATGATAGAAAATACAGATCTGTCGGTTCTGATCGAACCAACATTGGCGTGGTATGAGAAAAATAAGCGTGATCTTCCGTGGCGCAAGGATAAAGATCCTTATCACATCTGGGTTTCGGAGATCATGTTACAGCAGACCCGTGTGGAAGCCGTGATCCCCTATTATGAGCGTTTTATGGCAGCCCTGCCGACCATTGAGGCATTGGCGAAGTGTCAGGAAGATCCGCTTTTGAAATTGTGGGAGGGACTGGGCTATTATAATCGTGTCCGCAATATGCAAAAGGCGGCGCAGACCATTTGCGCGGACTATGGCGGTCAGATGCCGCAGACTTATGAAAAGATCGTGGCACTTCCCGGTATCGGACCATATACGGCAGGCGCAATCGCTTCCATAGCCTTTGATGAGCGGGTGCCAGCGGTGGATGGCAATGTGCTCCGTATCTTATCACGGGTCAGCCAGGACGACAGCGACATTTTAAAAAATGCGACCAAAAAGCGTATGACGACGCAGCTTTCCAAGGTCATGCCCAAGGAGGCGGGAGCCTTTAATCAGGCCATGATGGAGATCGGAGCCCTGGTCTGCATACCAAATGGACAGCCCAAATGTGATCTTTGTCCCTGGCAGCCTTTCTGTCTGGCATATCAGAACGCTACTTACGACCGCCTGCCGGTCAAGACCAAGGCAAAGTCTAGACGGATCGAGGAGAAAACCGTCCTTCTGATACAGGATGGACAAAAGATCGTCCTGCGGAAACGCCCTTCCAAGGGACTTTTGGCAGGACTCTATGAGCTGCCAAATATCGAGGGATATCTGACAGATGAGGAAGTGCTGGATTTCGTGCGCGTGCAGAATCTGGCTCCCTTACAGATCAGGAGACTGCCGGAGGCCAAACACATTTTTTCTCATATTGAGTGGCGCATGCAGGGCTTCTTGATACAGGTGGCAGATGTTGACAGTTTCCATCAAAACGAAGCACTATCCAAGGGTCCACAGGACTATTTACTGGTCGATATCAGCAAGACCAGGAAGGAGTACGCGATCCCGTCAGCCTTTGATAAATATGCGAAATATATCGTTTTGCGCCGGATGGACTAAAAGAAATACTTTATTTTACAAATGTTTTGTGTATATAATAAAAGACGGTTGTTAGGAGGAAGAGACATGAAGATAGTTTCCTTTGCCATTCCGTGTTACAATTCGGAAGGCTATATGTCAAAGTGTATAGAATCATTGCTCCCGGGCGGAGAAGATGTTGAGATTATTATTGTAGATGATGGATCCAGTGATCGCACGGCGGAGATCGCGGATGCTTATGCCGAGAAATATCCGACCATTATCAAGGCGATCCATCAGGAAAACGGCGGACACGGCTGTGCAGTCAATACCGGACTTGCGAATGCCAGCGGCATTTATTTTAAGGTGGTCGACAGTGATGATTGGGTAGATGCGGATGCATATGCAAGAGTCCTGGAGACCTTGAAAAAGTTTGTTGCAGACGATACCCTTGTGGATATGCTTTTGACCAATTATGTTTATGAGAAGATTGACGGAGATTATCATCATCAGCGCAGGATGATCTACAGCCT
>CAVLBP010000102.1:0-8089 GCA_963661325.1 bacterium | reverse complement strand
CCAAATCAAAGACTACATAAGTGTCATCCAGACTCTGATTTCTGGAATCCGTCACAATACCTTTGGTATCATCCACCAGATAGATCTCACAGCCGTAGATCACCTTAAAATCTGTATCCAGATCATGCACGGTATGGTCTGCATCCGGGAAAGCCTGCACGGCTCCATGGTCAGTGATAGCGATCGCCTGATGCCCCCAACTGGCTGCCCGCTTGATGATGTCTTTGACATCCGACACCCCGTCCATATCACTCATCTTGGTATGGCAGTGTAACTCTACACGCTTATCCGGAGCATGATCGTTACGGGAAGTCGTAAAGTCCGGAATACGCATAATGCCAAAGACCGAACTCATGGTAAGGTCATGGTCAAATTTATCGATCATCGGTGCCCCCTTCAACTTGATAAAAGCACCATTTTTGATTCCCTGACAGACTTCGTCCACCTGATCATTTGCCACAAAGATCTTGCTGACGATCGTATCCGTAAAGTCTGTGATGGCAAACATTAAGATCGTACGCTCATTGCGGATCTCCCGGCTTTCAAAACTGATGATCTGTCCACGAATGGTCACCTCACCGATCTCGCCGGAAATCTCCTGAATAGGGATCGGTTCATCATCAAATTCACGTCCATAAATGACATCCGGGTTGTTGGATTTTTTCGCTGCAAAACCACCGCGTCTGCCGCCGCCCTTGCCAAAGGACTTCTTTTCGTTTCCTCCATCTTTGCCGGCTGGCTTGGCAGGCTTTTCGCTGCCGGTATCCTGCTCGCCTTCTTCTGCATTCAGCAGTTCCTTCTGCTGCTGACGCATATGGTTCTGTCTGGTGATCTCAGCGATCTGGTTGTCGATCAATATCTGTGAGTTTTCACGATATTTACTGGCAACCGGTTCTTTATAAGAAAAGTCAATGATGATTTTTTGCCCGCACCGCTGGCAAAAAATCTTATCTAAGATATCGTGCAGTTCTTTCTCATAGCCGTGTGCGATGACCGTATCTTCCAGAGTGACCAGAAGATGATCCTCCGTAAAAGTAAAATCCGCTTTTTTGAATACACCAAATAAAAGGGCACTATAGGCATTGATTTCCTCTAAAATACTGTCCTTGTAAATATCGTATAATTTTTCCGGTGTATATAATGCAGATAATGAAAAAGACTCTATGATATGTATGGCTACATTTTCTTTTGCAAAGCACTGTTTCTTGATTGCCTCTTCCATCTTCCAGATACGGCGTTTGGGAACAAGGGAATCACAATGAAGGTAAATACGAATGGCACTTCTGTCCCGATTCGTACTTACCTTCTGAATCATTGCTCCCTGCATGATCTGCATTAAGTCATTATCTAATTGTAGGGATGGAAAAACTTCCTGAAAACTTTTATCCAATCTGCTTCACTCCAACTAAGGGGCTACTCGCCCCAATGATCTAATTCGTATTTCAATGCAGGGAGTAATTCTTCCTCCGGCATTTTTTTAACTACCTGACCATGCTTGATCAGAAGACCTTCGCCAATACCACCGGCAACGCCAAGGTCTGCCTCCTTTGCCTCGCCCGGTCCATTGACCACGCAGCCCATGACGGCAACCTTGATGTCCAAAGGATAGCCCGCCACAAGATTTTCGACACGATTTGCCAGTCCGATCAGATCGATCTGTGTACGTCCACATGTCGGACAGGATACGACCTCAATGCCGCCCTTGCGAAGTCCCAGAGTACGCAGGATCAACTTGGCAGACTTGATCTCCTCGATCGGATCTCCAGTCAAAGAAACACGGATGGTATCGCCAATACCCTGATGCAGGATCAGTCCCAGACCGATCGATGACTTGATATTGCCACTGGTCAGCGTCCCGGATTCCGTGATCCCTACATGGAGCGGATAATCCGTCTGGCTTGAGATCAGTTCATGTGCCTTGACACACATCAGAACATCTGAGGATTTGATGCTGATGACCAGATTATCATAGCCCAGATCCTCGATGATATGAACCTTGTCCAGAGCACTCTCCACAATCCCTTCTGCCGTAACGCCATGGTATTTTTCTACCAGTTCTTTTTCCAATGAGCCACTGTTGACCCCGACACGGATCGGGATATTGCGTTCTTTTGCTACATCTACGACTGCCTTGATACGATCCAGTGAGCCAATATTGCCCGGATTGATACGGATCTTGTCCGCACCATGCTCCATGGCTGCGATTGCCAGACGATAGTCAAAATGGATGTCTGCAACAACCGGGATCTCCACCTGCTTTTTGATCTCTTCCAAAGCAAATGCCGCTTCCATGGTCGGAACAGCACAACGGATAATATCACAGCCTGCCTGTGTCAGTTGTCGGATCTGTGCGACTGTCGCATCAACATCCTCTGTTTTTGTATTGGTCATAGACTGGATCAGGATCGGATTACCTCCACCGATCACACGGTCTCCAATATGGATCTCTTTTGTTATCTTTCGCTCCATCGCAAAAAACCTCCTAGACGAACAATTTCTGAATATCGTTAAACATGACAACGACCATCAATACCATGAGCAGCATAAAGCCGACCAGATGAATCCTTCCCTCGATCTCCTCATTCATCTTCTTGCCCCGGATAGCCTCAATCAAAAAGAAAAGAAGCCGTCCACCGTCCAGTGCCGGAATCGGAAGCAGGTTCATCACCCCCAGATTGGCGGATAAGAGGATGGCAATATTGATCATATTCATAGCAACATAAAAGGCTCCGGAAGATACGGACTCATCATAGGTATCACCGATCGTCTTGACGATCCCGACCGGACCGGACATATCATTTACCGATAATTGCCCTGTCACGAGCATTTTCAAACTCTCAAAAGTCGCATAGATCTGGTATTTCATCTCATAAAATCCATAGGCAAGTGTCGTCGGTATGCTGCCCTTGATCCTGGTGTAGTCACCCTGCAAGCCCAAAAGATATCTGCCCGCCTCCTCGTTATACTGCGGAGTCACCCGGGCACTATATTCCTTACCGTCTCTTTCATACGTCACATCCATGGTCTTTCCCGGATGAAAAAAGGAATAGACGCTGATCTCCTGATAAAAGTGAATGCGGTAACCGTCCAGCGCAAGAATGGTATCTCCAGCCGCCAGCCCCTCTTCTTCTGCGGATGAGCCTTCTATAACGCCGGCGAGTTTCGGCACATCATAGCCGATAGCACCAATCAAAATGACCGACAGGACATACGCCAGAATAAAGTTAAAGAAAGGTCCTGCCGCAACGATCGCAGCCCTCTGCCAAAGGGGCTTATGATTAAAAGCGCGGTCATCCTGACTGTCCTCGTCCTCTCCCTCCATCATACAGGCTCCGCCAAAAGGCAGAAGTTTTAGGGAGTATGTCGTCTCTCCCTTGGTAAAATGAAGAAGTGTCGGTCCTAGTCCCAGACAAAACTCATTGACCTTGACGTCACATTTCTTGGCAACCAGAAAATGTCCCAATTCATGAAAAATTATGATAAAACTAAAAATGATAATTGCAAAAATAATACTCAATTTACCACCGACTCTCTATATATTCATAGGTTGCTGCTTCTGTATCTAAAATCTCATCCAAGGTCGGATCTTCCTTGTAATAAATCTCTTCCATACTGGCAGCAATCATCTCCGGAATCTCGATAAAGGAGATCTTACCGTCCAAGAACTTGGCTACTGCGCGTTCGTTTGCCGCATTAAATACGGTCGGCACATTGCCACCGGCATCTAATGCATCATATGCAAGGGAAAGACCATAAAATGTCTCCCGATCCGGTCTTTCAAATGTCAGACTGCCTACCTTGAAAAGATCCAGTTCCTCTGCATAAAGCATACGACGATCTGGATAAAATAATGCATAAAGAATCGGCAAACGCATATCCGGCGTTCCCATCTGACCGATGACGGCGCCATCTTCATACATGACTGCGGAATGCAAAATACTCTGTGGGTGTACGACGACCTCGATCTGGGAAGGCTTTACGTCAAAAAGCCATTTTGCCTCCATGACTTCCAGCCCCTTGTTGACCATGGTCGCAGAATCGATGGTGATCTTCTTTCCCATGCTCCAGTTTGGATGCTTTAAGGCATCTTCCAAGGTCACATGCTCCAATTCCTCATAGGTCTTTCCACGGAAAGGGCCACCGGATGCCGTCAGTAAGATCTTCTTGATCTTATTGTGCGCATTGCCCTGCAAAGACTGGAAAATGGCACTATGCTCACTGTCGACCGGTAAAATAGACACGCTACATTTTTTTGCCAGAGGCATAATGATATGCCCGGCCGTTACCAAAGTTTCCTTATTGGCAAGCGCAATATCCTTTCCTGCTTCTATCGCAGCGATGGTCGGACGGATGCCGAGCATGCCAACGATAGCCGTCACCAGAATTTCAGATGCCGGATGTGTCGCTACTGCCAAAAGTCCGTCCATGCCGGACACTACAGAGATCTCTGTGTCATTTAAATTTTCTTTTAATTCTTTGGCTCGCGCCTGATCCCAGACCGCAACCAGAGTCGGCTGATATTTTCTTGCCTGCTTTTCCAGTAAGGTAATATTACTGCCAGCCGCAAGGGCTACCACCTGTAAGTCCTCTTTATTTTGATCTACAATATCCAGTGTCTGGGTTCCAATCGAACCCGTGGAACCAAGAATTGCAATATGTTTCATCTTATCCTCTCCTACAAAACTCTCGATGCTAAAAAGAATATGATCGGCGCGGTAATGATCACGCTGTCAAAACGATCCAAAATACCGCCATGTCCCGGAATCAGTTTACCATAGTCCTTGATATCATAATTACGCTTGATCGCAGAAGCTGCCAGATCCCCTACCATAGAAATCAAGGCACCAATAGCAGAACCCCCTGCTAAAAGCCAGACTTCGGTCATCGTGATACCCAGTTGGCTGCGGAAGATTGATACATAAAGGGCTGTCAAAAGTGCTGCTCCAACCACACCGCCCACGGCACCCTCGACTGATTTCTTTGGGCTTAAGACCGGTGACATCTTGTGTTTTCCAAACAGCATACCCACACAGTAAGCACAGGTATCACTGCCCCAGGAACAAAGAAAGATCAGCCATACCAGATACTTTCCACCGTCTAACATTCTGGTCTGGTAAATAAAGGAAAGCATCATTGCCACATAAAACAGGGCAAAGAAACATGCCATGATCTGGTCTGCCTTGTATTTCGGATAAGAGAACACATAGACCGCCAAAAGCAGGATCAAAAACAGCATAGGCAGGATCATTAGATCCGTAAAAAAGCAAAAATACAGATTCAGATAAAAGACAATGGCTGCCAGATAGCCAACGGCTGCCGCCAGCGACTTTTCCATCTGAAATACACGGTATAACTCAAACATACCAATGAGGGAAATGATCCCCATAACAGAAAGCAGGACATTGCCCCCTGTGATAATTACTACCAGGGCGATCGCAACCAATACGATGCCGCTGATCAATCTAGTCTTAAACATTGTAAAACCTCTTAAACCTTTCCATATCTTCGATCTCTATTTTCATATGCTTCCACGGCTTTTCTTAATTCCTCTCCATGGAAATCCGGCCATGCGACCGGAGTAAAATAGAATTCTGCGTACGCTAACTGCCACAATAAGTAATTGGATAAGCGCTGCTCTCCACTGGTTCGGATCATCAGATCCGGATCCGGCAGGTCTGCGGTATCCAGATATTTACTGACGGTATCCTCACTAATGGCATCAGCCTCTAATTTATGTTCTTCCAGGTCCTGATACATCCGCTTGATGCCGCGGACGATCTCATCCCGGCTGCCATAATTGATGGCAATGGTCAGATTGAGTCCGGTATAGGATGCCGATTCTTTTTCCAAAAGTCGGATCTTTTCCTGCATAGATGGATCGAGTCTTGAAATATCCCCGATCACGCGGATACGCATATTGTTCTTCTTTGCTGTCTTTAGACAGTTCTTCAAGTACTGGTTCAACAGACTCATCAGGGCTGCCACTTCATCCTTGGAGCGGTTCCAGTTCTCTGTCGAAAATGCATAAAGGGTCAGGTACTCGATGCCCATATTGTACGCTTCCTCACAGACAACCTCCACATTTTTTGCTCCCGCAGTGTGTCCTGCCGTCCTCGGCAGACCTTTTGCCTTTGCCCATCTGCCATTTCCATCCAAAATGATGGCAACATGTCTTGGAACACTCATCTTGTCTCCTTTCTGCTTGTAAAAAAAGGACACTTACGCAAGTGTCCCCTTTTCGTCAAAAGACTATACCGTTAAGATCTCCTGTGTCTTAGCCTCAATGGCTTTGTCCACTTCAGCAATATACTTGTCTGTAAGCTTTTGTGCCTGATTTTCCAATTCTTTTACTTCGTCTTCGGACACATCTGCTTCCTTGCCATATTTCTTAAAGGAATCATTTGCATCTCTACGGATATTGCGGATAGCAACCTTGGCATTTTCCCCATGCTTCTTGACATCCTTTGCCAATTCCTTACGACGTTCCTCTGTCAGTTCCGGAAATACCAGACGGATGACCTTACCATCATTGGTCGGGTTCAGTCCAAGATCTGCAACTAAGATTGCTTTTTCAATATCCTTTAACAAAGAAGACTCCCATGGCTGGATCTGGATCATACGCGCTTCCGGCACACTGATATTTGCCACCTGCTGTAATGGGGTCGGTGCACCATAATAGTCAACTACAACCTTATCTAAAACATGAGGATTGGCTCTACCAGCACGAATGGTGGTGTACTCCTCAAGCAGATTGTTGTAAGACTTTTGCATCTTATCTTCAAATACTTTTAATTTCTCGTCCATCATTATCCTCCATTATACGGTCACTTTTGTGCCATTAAAATCGCCTGAGATTGCTTTTACAATACTATTCTCTTCCTGTAATGCAAAAACATACATTGGCATTTTATTTTCCATGCACATGATAGAAGCCGTCAGATCTACCACTGCAAGTTTCTGATCGATCACATCCTGGATCGGCAGGACATCATAACGCTTAGCATTGGGATTGGTCTTTGGATCACTGTCATAAACGCCATCCACAGCCTTTGCAAGTAAAATCACATCTGCCTCGATCTCGATCGCACGCAAAACGGTCGCTGTATCTGTAGAGAAATACGGATGTCCCGTACCACCTGCAAAAAATGCTACCTTTCCTGCCTTGAAGCATGCATTGGCTGCATCCTTGGAAAACAGGGTTGTAAAAGCACCACAGGTAAATGGTGTCAAAACCTCGGTATCCATCCCAACATAGCGGAAGATCTCAGATACATAGATACAGTTCATGATTGTTGCAAGCATACCGATCTGGTCTGCCTTGGTACGGTCGATCGTCTCTGACGTACGTCCACGCCAGAAATTACCGCCACCGATCACGATACCGACTTCTGTACCGGCATCTGCCAACTGCTTTACCTGCTTGGCCACCTGAATACAGGTTGCCTCATCAAATCCGGTCTTCTTTTCTCCGGCTAAGGCTTCGCCACTTAATTTTAATAAAACTCTCTTCATCGTTCTACCTTCTTATCTCTTATGCAAACAAGCCTTCTACATCAACATCTGCATAGCACTGTGAACAGAAACCTTCGATAACAGCACCATTGTTGATCTGAACAGAACGTGACTTGATGTTACCCATAACAACTGCGGAAGTATCTACAACAACCGGTCCCTGCACATCGATATCACCCTTTACGGCTCCGGCGATAACGGCTGATGTTGCTGTGATATTGCCAATGATAACAGATCCAACACCAATCTTGGCTGTGCCGGATGTGTTGACCTCACCTTCGATCTTGGCTGCATCAGCAAAGAACTCAGAGGATGTGCTGTTTCCATGAATCACACCGGTAACAACCAACTTGCCGTTACAGGTAATATTGCCTTCAATGCCACCCTTGACATCTACAGAACCGGTAGATTCGATATCACCCTTGATCGTCATGCCTGCGGTGATCACTGCTGTCTCATCATCAACAGGTGCGCTAGGTGCTACGACCGGGCTTGGTGCCACATTGACTGCTGGTGCTGCCTCACGTACTGGCTCATTTACCACTTCTCTTGTTTCCATTGTTACTGTATCCTCCAC
>CAVLBP010000101.1:0-8228 GCA_963661325.1 bacterium | reverse complement strand
AGAAGTTTTGTTTTCTTTTTTTGCATAATACTCCTTTGGTATCATAGTTGATCTTTTTTCGTTGACAAATCTTTGATTGCCTGTATAATATAAATATATAAAGGTGCTACCGTAGGCGGTCACCTGATAATTATTTGGGTTTGATAACCGTCCTAATTTTGTAGGTGTTTAGGGCGGTTGTCTTTTTATCCTGGTATTGCATCCAATCGCATAACCAAGACCAAAAAATGTGGCACAAAGCCCAATTACTGATATTAGTACATCGACTGTTAGCATATGTAATCACCCTTTCTAAAGATTCCTGAATCGGTTTCTATGAGAACAAGGCTATTACTCCTTGATAAAGTTGACCGCCTACCGCTTAGTAGCACCTGCATTTATTATAGCATAATAGTTGCATGAATGATACACTTTCATCTAATTTTCTTATCCAAATTCGTGCGGAGGTAATGCGTATGTGTTTATTTGAATATGACCAGGAAAAACATATCAAAATGGAACGTGAAGATTCCTTTCAAGCAGGGGTCGATCAATCTAATCAACTAACCCAATACCTGCTAAAGGATAACCGTATAGATGACCTTACCCGCAGTACATCCGATGCAGTTTTTCGTCAGCAATTATTGCAGGAATACCACCTGATCTGATTACAGTCATATTTCTCATTATAAATTCTTAATTTTTTTAGTATCCCCCTTTCATAGACAAACTGTAAACGCTATTTTGCAATACATATATTGCATTTGTTGGATTGGAGTTTTACCACATGGCGCAAAAAATCAAACAAGATGTTTCTATCGGAAATAACATTCGCGCATTGCGAAAACAATCTCATTTGACTCAAGAACAGATCGTTGCCCGCTTACAACTGGAGGGATTGGAAATTTCCAGAAGCAGTTATTCCCAGATCGAATGTGGCACTTATAACATTCGTGTATCCGAACTGATCGCTCTTGCCAAGATTTTTAACGTTGATTACAACGCCTTTTTTGAGAATTTATGAATCAATCATTTCCCCAATTTTTCCCGTCACTTCCATAACACTTTCAAAATCTATATGTGTAGCATACGCATTGTTCACGCAATAATTTTTCCAAAGTTCCCCTAGAACAACATCTTCTTTCATGTCTTCAATAATCTCTTTCCACTCCGCTAACAACAATAAAGACTCTCGTTTCTTTGCAGTTTTCACAACTGCACATTGCAATATCTCAGGATCGATCGTTTGTCTATACATATTGTAGAACATATACAGATCATAAAAGTCTCTAGCCCTCGTAGTTCCGATATTTCTGCGAATAATAGTCTCGTATTTTTCCGCTATAATGGTTTCCGCATTGTATGCCATAATATCTATCTTTTCTTCATCTAATATGGTCTTATAGGAATACTCTATCGCACATGGTGTTATTTCATCTCCCGTCGTAATATCCAGTTTCATCGGATTCGCTATTTTTCCATAATGAGCAATAAAATGCGCTCTATAATTATTGTAGTCATCGTTATCTCTAATTGGCTCTAGTTTTTCAAATACAAATATCACTCCATCCGCAATATCAATTCCCAGAATTTCTTGAATGACGTGCTCAATCTCCTGCTCACCCATATCAATACCAGTTACTGTTGTATCCATATCCATCGTTGTTCGCTCCGCCACGCCCAACATCGACGATATCAACAAACCACCTTTTAAAATAAAGTTATCCTTATATTGAGATTTTGATAATCTTTCAAGCACTCGTTCAAAAAAGAACATCTGCAGCACTTCCTGAGACTGTAAATTCCTTTTGACAGCAAAGTTTCTCACCTGTCCCTTTAACTGTTCCGGTGTTCTGTCTTTCATCCCAGTACCTCCATATATGTTCTGATCTTTTGTTCCAACTTAAAACATCTGGCATATTTAACGATCTTTCTCGGATTGCACATATTGCCAAAGTACTCTTTCATCGCCTGCGTATATATCTGAGTATCAATGTTCTTCTTATCCCGGATAAGATCACAAATACATCTTTCAATATCATATGCTTTTACTTCGTACCCCTGTGGCGTTTTTAAAGTTGTAATGCCCAGATCCCATAGTTCCTTTTTGCAATAATGAAACTTTGTATTTTCATAGCACTTCTTTATTCTGGATACATTATCGCCTTGCGGAACCGTTATATCCAAATCATGCGGTACTTTATCCGATATTCCATGTAAATACAGTGCTGTCCCGTGTGAAAAGATCAACTTATCCGATCTGCTCTGAATGACTCTAAATTCATCCGGCTGATCCTCTGCCAGTACATAGTTGCCATGAAATTCCTTTACCAAAATCCCCTTTTTCAGACTTTCGTAAAGGCATAATCTATCTATACCAGCCTTCTGCATATCTCCTGCTGATACAATCCCCCCATTCTGCTCAATGAGCATTTTCAACTGATCCACATAATAATCCATTCACATCACCACCTTTTCAAATTGTTCTTTAACTCTATCATTTTAAAGAACGTTTGTAAATATTGTTTATCCATATTCTAGTAGTAAATAATAAAAAAGACATCCGCATCTGGTATTTCTACCAGACACAGATGTCATGACTAATCATTGTGTATTTTATTCCACCCCTTACAAAAGTGACTCGTAAAGTTTTGTGATCTCCTCAACGCTTGTCTCTCTTGGGTTACCAGGTCTGCAAGCATCATCATATGCTGACTGTGCCAGGAATGGGATATCTTCTCTCTTGACGATGTCCTTCAGATCTGCCGGGATTCCAACATCAGCGGACAGTTTCTTGACAGCGTCAATAGCAGCCTTTCTGTATTCTTCCTGTGTCATATCATCCACACCTTCAACGCCCATAGCACGCGCGATCTCGCGGTATTTTTCGCCGGAAACCGGTGCATTGTACTCCATACCTGTTGGCAGGATAATGGCATTTGCCACACCATGAGGTGTATCGTAAAGGGCTCCCAGAGGATGTGCCATAGAGTGAACGATACCAAGTCCTACATTAGAGAATCCCATACCGGCAACATACTGTCCCAAAGCCATGTCTGCTCTGCCTTCCGGTGTGTTCTCTACAGCGGCACGAAGGGATCTGGAAATGATTTCGATTGCTTTTAAATGGAACATATCAGACAATTCCCATGCGCCTGCTGTGATGTATCCTTCGATTGCATGTGTAAGTGCATCCATACCGGTTGCTGCGGTAAGTCCCTTTGGCATGCTTGCCATCATTTCCGGGTCAACAAATGCTACGACCGGGATGTCCTTAGGATCTACGCATACCATTTTACGATTCTTCTCTGCATCTGTGATAACGTAGTTGATCGTAACCTCTGCTGCGGTTCCTGCTGTGGTAGGTACTGCAAAAATAGGTACACATTTATTCTTTGTTGGCGCAACGCCTTCCAGGCTGACAACATCTGCAAAATCCGGGTTCTTGATGATGATACCGATCGCCTTTGCGGTATCCATAGAAGATCCACCACCGATTGCAACGATATAATCTGCACCGGATGCCTTAAATGCTTCCACACCGGTCTTAACATTTTCTACGGTTGGATTTGGCTTGATATTTGAGTACAATTCATAAGGAACCTTTGCTCCATCCAGTACGTCCAATACTTTCTTTGTCACGCCAAACTTTACCAGATCAGGATCTGAGCATACGAATGCTTTCTTAAATCCTCTTCCTAAAGATTCTGTCGCGATCTCCTGAATCGCACCAGCGCCATGATAAGATGTCTCGTTCAACACAAATCTGTTTGCCATAATAAAAAACCTCCTAATTTTGTTAAATGCCCAATTCTTCCGAACTGTCTTTTTCTACATTTTAACGCAATTCTGAGGTTTTACAATAGGATTTGATAAATTTTTGACAATAGACAAAACCGGGATTCTTTTTTGCAAGAGAGGACACTTTTTACTTAACCGCCTTATAAGGCTTGATCGCATCCATCCGGGCATTATGCTGCCCCAAAAACTTTTCCAGCGTTGTCATATGATACCATGTTCCAAACTTATAACCACTATAATGCTGGGTTCCGGCAATGCTATATCCCATTTTCTGATGAAATTTCAGACTATCAAAGGTCAGATACTGATCTTCCTTTTCCGGCTCTGCTACAAGGACATAGACATTAACCACGCCTTGCTTTTTTAATGCCTCTTCCAGCGCCTCATACAAGATCCTACCCAGACCCCCACGCTTTTTGTCCGGTCGGATATAGATGGTCGCTTCCACATCCCAACTATAGGCAGCCCGCTCATGGTAACGATGCGCATAGGTATAACCCAAAATCTCTCCGTCGCACTCAGCAACAAAATAAGGATACCACTCCTGAATGCTACAGATACGATCCGTGAATTCTGCCACCGAAGGCACTTCTGTCTCAAAGGTAATTGCCGTATTTTTTACATAGTAAGCATAGATCTGGCACAAGGCTTCCGCATCCGCAACAGTCGCCTCGCGCACACATATCTTCTTTTCTTCCATCATTCGATCACCTGATTTCCACCATTGTATTTGGCAAGATGCAGTTTTTGTTCTGCCCGATCAAACCAATCTTTCATCTCCATACCGGTCTCATAGATTGCCAATCCGCCGGACACTTCCAGGCTACACCCCTCCGTCAGATCCAGTATCTGAATCTTTCGGATCTCCTCCAAAAGACCATCCAACTTTTCCTTGATCTCAAAAGCATTTCTGCCACCAATGGTAAATTCATTGCTATCCCATCTGGCGCAAGTGCAATCCGGCATCTGACTCTGCATACAATTTGCTATTTCGATCAACGCCTGGTCTGCTGCCACATGTCCGTAAATCTGACGGATCCACTCATAATTATCCAATTCCAAAACAGCGATCCAGCACTCTCCGGCATTCTCGCTCTTGATTGCCGCACGCACGACATCCTGCATGCCATAGCGGTCCAAAAGTCCGGTCATAGCATCTGTCTGCGCTAGTTGACGCAGATTCTTTTCCATAGAATAAGAATAGCGCGTCATGACATAAGCTAAGATGATGGGAATAACAAATGCCAAGATCAGAATCGATAGCCTTGTATAAAAGTTTACCCATTCCGGCAAGACATAGACCGCCTTGTGATATCTGTCGATAAATTCAATGCAGATATAACTTATCATATATATCACACTGTAAATGGTTCCATGTGCCCCACGCCCACGCAGTTTCAGTGAAAAGTAATCCGTATAGAAAAAGACGATCGGCATACCCAGCAAAGTGATCTGTAGTCCGCAATCCGTTCCCACAAAATAGGCCGCAAAGATCATGTGTACCATGACCTCAATACCTACGATGCTGATAAACCAATCTATCTTTTCCTTTTGTATGATCCAGAAACTGATCATATAGATCAACACGCTCAAGAAATTCAGGTTTCGCATTTCCACGACACCTAAGGCATGAAAATAGAAAATAAACCATGCATGGATGATGAGCAGGGCAAAACTGAGGATTCGCGCAGACTGCATTGCCACTTTTGTATTAAAAAAACGATCCATACCTGCTCCTTAGTGTACCGCTCCGATCAGATCCTGCACATCTTCCACATGCATACGTTTCATATAATCTTCGATGCCATCCACGATTTCAAGGGTTGTCAATGGGTTGTAGAAATTGGCTGTTCCCACCGATACGGCTGTTGCTCCCGCTAAGATCATCTCAATAGCATCCTCCGCATTTTCTATACCGCCCATGCCGATGATCGGAAGTTTGACTGCCTGTGCCACCTGATAGACCATGCGTATCGCGATCGGATGCACTGCCGGACCGGACATACCGCCTGTCTTATTTGCCAGGGCAAAGGTCTGACGATTGATATCGATCTTCATACCGGTCAAGGTATTGATCAAAGAAAGGACATCTGCACCGCCTGCTTCTGCCGCCCGTGCCATCTCCGTAATGTCCGTCACATTCGGACTGAGTTTCATGATCACCGGCTGCTTTGCATATTTTTTCACCTCTTTGGTGATTGCTTCTACAGCCTTTGGATCCTGTCCAAAAGCAATACCGCCTTCTTTGACATTCGGGCAGGAAATATTGATCTCCACCATATCCACACGTTTTTCCTGTCCCAGACGTTCCACAACCTCCAGATAATCTGCCGTAGTCTTTCCACAGACATTGACGATCACCTTGGTATCATAGTCCTCTAAAAAGGGCAGATCTCTCTGGCAGAACACATCAATGCCCGGATTTTGCAGTCCGATGGCATTGAGCATACCACTGCGCACTTCCGCCACACGCGGTGTCGCATTTCCTGACCACGGCACATTTGCCACGCCCTTTGTCACGACCGCACCCAGACGGTTCAGATCTACGAACTCGCTATATTCGGCTCCGGATCCAAAGGTCCCCGATGCCACCATGACCGGATTTTTTAAGGTTACCCCTGCTAAATTTACCTGTGTATTCATTAGAGTTCCACCTCCTCAGCCAGAAATACCGGACCATCCTTGCAGACTCTTGCGTTGTGCACATGAGAATGTGCATCTACGTCCTTGGTCTGGCAGACACAGCCCAGGCATGCACCAATGCCGCAAGCCATCCGCTCTTCCATAGAAATATAGCACTTGATGCCCTTTTCTTCCGCAAATTTCTTAACGGCAGCAAGCATAGGCTTTGGACCACAGGCATAGATGACATCCCCGGTCACATCTTTTTGCCGTAAGACATCCACAACCGTACCATGCAGACCTACAGAGCCATCGTCCGTTGCGATCTCCACCTGTCCGTATTCCTCAAACTGTTCCTTTAAAAATAGGTTGTCATCACGGTAGCCAAGAATGATTGTTGACTCCTGATTTAATTTCTTTGACAATTCCAACATTGGCGGTACACCGATACCACCACCGATCACGATCGGATGCTGTCCTTCCAGAGGAAATCCATTTCCCAAAGGTCCCAAGATCCTGACCTGCTCATCTGTCTGCAACTTGGAAAATTCTTTTGTTCCTTTTCCTGCCAGCCGGTAGACCAGACGGATGGCGTTTCTGTCGGTATCGATCTGACAAATGCTGATCGGTCTCGGTAAGAGGCGGCTTCCCTCCCCACAATAAAGGGATACGAACTGTCCTGCTGTCGCTTCCTTTGCAACATTGGTCGCCAGCCACATACTGTAGACACCTTCTGCCAATATGGTCTGTTCTAATACGGTTGCCATTTCCTGAATCTTTGCCATAACATGTACTCCTCATTAATTTAATGCTGACTTAATATCGTCAATCATGGCTTCTACCGCCATACGACTTGCGTCTGCAAAATTCTCTTCTGTAATGCCCTTCGCCTGATACTGGTCTTGCTTGTAGGCTGCGATGATACCACGGGAAGAATTGACGATAGCCCCCAGACCATCCTTGTCAAAGAAGTGTACCAGATCTGCGCCCTTGCCGCCCTGTGCACCATAGCCCGGCACTAAGATATAAGACTTTGGCATCAATTCGCGCAATACCTTGCCCATTTCCGGATAGGTAGCTCCCACAACAGCACCGACATAACTATAGTCGTCGCCCATGCAGTCACTGCCCCACTTGTCAACCATCTGTCCGACAAATTCATATAAGGGTCTCTGCTTGCCCTCATCATCCGTGATCACGCGATCCTGAAATTCTCCGCTGGACGGATTGGATGTCTTGACCAGCACAAAGATGCCCTTTTTCTCCTCTTTGCATACTTTGACAAATGGCTCAATGCCGTCACTGCCCAGATATGGATTGACGGTTGCAAAGTCCTCATCAAACGGTGTCAGCATCTTGCTTCCTACGGCAACTTTGCCCAAATGCGCTGTCGCATAGGCTGCGGATGTGGAACCGATATCTCCACGCTTGACATCACCGATCACGACCAGATCCTTTTCGTGACAGTAATCTACAGTCTTTTTAAAGGCTGCCAGTCCCGGCAGTCCGAACTGCTCGTACATAGCGATCTGTGGCTTTACCGCCGGGATCAGATCATAGGTTGCATCTACAATTGCCTTGTTGTATGCAAAAATGGCATCTGCCACTGCCTCTAAAGACTCGCCCTTTTCTGCCACGGCTGCATCCAGCAGGTGTGATGGCAGATAAGAAAGCATAGGGTCTAAACCGACAACGATCGGTGCGCCTGTCTTTTTGATTTTTTCATTTAACTTATTGATCATATCTCTATCCTCACTCTTTTTATTCTTTTTAGGCGTTTGCGAAACGCCACAAGCCGCATAAATACGGCATTTTTTGTTACCTAA
>CAVLBP010000100.1:0-8381 GCA_963661325.1 bacterium | reverse complement strand
GTGTGACAGTCAAATAGTGGAGCCGGATAAGAAATATCATATTGGATATGTAGCGGGGGTTTTTGATTTGTTTCATGTTGGACATTTGAACCTATTACGTCGGGCAAAAAAAATGTGTGATTATTTGATTGTTGGTGTAGTAACAGATGAAGAAGTGCGGAAGGTCAAGAGAGCAGAGCCTGTGATAACATTTGAAAATCGTAAACAGATTGTGGAGGCATGTAGGTATGTAGATGAGGTCATTGCGCTGAAAGATGGTTTTTCGGATACAGCAGAGGTATATCAGAAATACCAATTTGATGTGCAATTTTCGGGAAGTGACTACGAGAATGATGCAGGCTGGTTGGCAAAACAAAACTATCTGCGGGAAAGAGGGGCAGAGTTGATCTTTTTTCCATATACAGAGGAGATAAGTACAACAAAATTGAAAGAGAAATTACATAAGAAGGAGATATAAAAATCAGCAGGAGATATGAGTAATTTCTCATTATCCTGCCGATTTTTGAAGTAACTAAGATGTCTGCTTTAATGATGCAATAATGCGAGCTTGTTCAGCAATGATGCGGTCTTTTTCGGCAATAGCATTATCCTTTTCGAGAAGAGAATTAGCCTGGATGTTAATGGTCTGTGCTTGTGAAGCAAGATCCGCCTCTTGTTTCTTGATCAGATCGTTCCGGTATTTTTCCTCGATTTCGGCGCGTTCCCTAAAGTAGCACATATCGCGGATAGTCTGGTCGTAAGCCCTCAAAAGCGAGTACTACCCAAAGGAAAACCCTGCATTTCTGCAGGGCTGTCTAAGATTTGATATATAGATTTGTACCTTGAAAATTTAAGTTTTCTTCAGATGGCTAGGACATTTCTCCTGTACCATGGGTGACCATGGCAGCAGATCGTCGATAAAGTCCAGATTTGTATCGGTCATGTGTTTCGGTAATTCGGTAAGGAGCAATTCCAGATACTCATAAGTGTTCAGGTTGTTTGCTTTGGCTGTTTCAACAATGCTGTATATAATGGCGCTTGCTTTTGCACCATTGGAGGAATCGATCAGTACGAAATTCTTCCTGCCGATTGTAAATGGACGGATGGCCTGCTCTGCATAGTTGTTATCCATTGGCACATCACCATCTTTTAAAAACTGCCTCAAATACTGCTCCTGATGAATGCTGTAGGCAAGAGCCTTGCCGATAGTGCTGTTGTGGGCGACTTGGTCATATTTGCATTTTACCCACGAAAAATAGTCGTCAACCTGTTCTTGAAGAACCAGTTGCCGCTGTTTTAGTCGATCATCTGTAGGTAGGTCATCAAATGCATTATCGGCGTGAAGCATATCTGTGATTCGCACATATGCTTCCTGCGCTATTGTTCCATTGGCCTCATCTTTCATTGATTTGATGAAATTTGCAAATGGTCTTCTGGCATGTATCCAACAGCCGCCGATTGTCAGGTCGGCGCGTTCTTTGCCTAGTTTGTGATAGACCTGATAACCATCGGTGATGATCGTTCCGGAGAAATCTTTTAGAAAATCTCTGGGATGGTCCGCTCGCCTTGAAGGCTGCCAGTCATACAGGACAATAGGCCTTTGACTCTTGGGCTTGTTCCGGTAAACCCACATATAGGTTTTCTTGCCGTTTTTAACCTTCTGGTTATCAATCCGCATGACCTTGACGGGAGTCTCATCTGCATGAATGATGTGGTTCTCGTAGATTTTTTCATGCAGCTTGTCATAGATCAGTGACAGGTAGTTATCTGAACTTTTGATGACCCAGTTGGCCATAGTGTTGGTTGCCAGATTGATGCCGTTTATTTTAAAGGTCCTGGACTGTCGTTCCAAAGGAAGTGCATTGACGTACTTTCCATTGAGGATGGAAGCAACGAGAGATGCAGTTGCAATACTGTTCCGGAAGAGATCTGCCGGACGTTTTGCTTTGATAATGGTACCATCGTTATTTTTGGATGCATATACATGAACATGATGCTCATCAACGATGAAGGTCTCAGGTATGATATGAAGCCTGCGGTAAACTTCATCAGGAAGATCTTTATATCCATTTGGGAAAAGTTTTTGGAGTTCTTCATCTGATAAGCGGTGTTCAATAATACGGGCAGGAAGCCCATCCAGATCCTCATCCCGCTTGCCGATGGATTTCTTTCTACGGTAGGATGCAATGACGACTTCAGTGACTTCCGGCTCCGGAGCAGATGGATTTGCAGAGCCTTCGGCTTCATTGAAAGACTCAAAGAGAGTCAATTGTCCTTCTATTATGTTACTTTCGGATCTGCGACCGAATTGACGTTGGTTCATTAGGCGGATCTGTTCAGCCAGGAGTTCTATCTGCTTGTTATTTTCAGCAAGTTGTGAGTTGGCGACATCCAGTTGCCCCTGTACAGTTTCGAGTTGAGACTGAAGAGAGGCAACGATGATGATCAGAGTTTCCTTGTTTAAATTATTCAGTTGTTCATCTGATAAGTGGTTCATAGACGGCCTCCTTCTACGGATAAGTATAGCAGAAAGAGGAAAGTAAGGCGAATTTAAAGGGAGTTGAGGTCCGTCAAAATGCCTATTATTCAAAGGTGTTTACAGACAGAGTAAGAAATCTTAAAAAGCAGACTCTAAGAAAAAGAGAAGTGCTATGCAGAGTTTAGGAGACTTCACAGATGAGGTATGGAAGCCTTTTTAAACTGTGCACAGCACTCTGAAAACAGAGCAAAAGAGCAGAGAAAAAATTCTCTGTTTTGCACAAAACAATTTCATAAATCACGCAGAAAACTTTGGATGAACATCACAAATGACGGGATCGATGGAGAAACCCATCATCAGCCAGCGGAACTGCTCCGGTGTCATGGAACGAAGTTCGTCAGAATTTCTGGGCCAGGAGAAGTGACCACTGTCTACTCTTTTGTAAAGAAGCAGGAAGCCATCACCTTCCCATAACAGCCCTTTCAACTTTGAAGCAGATCTTCCGCAGAAGAGAAAGAGCGTATTGGGGACAAACAGACTGCCATGATACTTCCTTTCGATAATGGCAGCGAGGGAATCAATACCGTAGCGAAGATCAGTGTAACCGCAGACGATATAGATGCCTTTGAAGTATCCAGGGGAAGCATCCTTAAGCATGGCGCACCACCTTAATGATGGTCTGAAGAAAGTCTTCAGAGACATCCGGGGTGACCTCGACGGTAACATCCTTTATGGAGAGTCGAATGATGTTTATGGTGCGATTTGCGCAATTCGAGCGAACAGGAGTAGTGCTATAGGGTGTAATCTCTGTTGAAGCTTCAGGAAGCATGATAGGAACGATTTCCGGAAGAGACTGACTTAGGGCTTCTTCCTTTAATTGGTGCTTCCAGTAATTGTACTTGTGAATGGAGTAGTTGTGTTGATCACACCACTGTCGAACAGTAAGACCGCTTGCTTTCTGATCGGAAAAGATGGCAGCCCACTCCTGAAGCCGAGCCTGGTGAACGAGTTGAGTTGATTTCATAAGATAATTACCTCCTTAAGTGCGAATCACGCGAATTGCGCGAGATGCTGCATTGATAATGTAATTATCTCAGAAATGTGATAACATGAGTAGGTACGCGTGGTTGAGGGCTTACGAAGAAACGCTGTTTTCCGGCGAATCAAAGAATATTGAGTACAAGGTGACTGTACCAGAAAAAAGCGAAAAATATATGAAAACAGTGGTAGCTTTTGCCAATGGCAGAGGTGGCAGGATTGTTTTCGGAATAGATGATAAGACATTGGAGATTGTGGGAATGGATGTAGATAACATCTATAAGACGATGGATGCCATTACCAATGCAATCTCTGATTCCTGTGAGCCTGCAATCAGACCGGACGTAGCGATGCAGACGGTCAAGGATAAGACTGTGATTGTGGTTGAGGTATTTCCGGGTGCGGAACGTCCGTATTATATCAAATCACAGGGCATGTTTGAGGGTACTTATGTGCGTGCAGCAGGCACAACCCGACATGTAGAAGATTACATGCTAAGAGAGCTGATGCTGGAAGGCAAGAACAGGTATTATGACAGCGAAATATGCCAGAATATGAAAATAACAGACGATGAGATTGAGGAACTTTGCAAAAGTATGAAGGAAACTGCCCTACGAAATACATGGCAGGACAGCGAAAAAGCAAAGATTAAGGATGTCACTAGGAATGTGCTGATTTCATGGGGCGTTCTGAAAGAGGAAGGCGGAGAAGTATATCCGACCAATGCGTATGCACTTCTGACCGGACGAATGTATCAGCAGCCTGTTATTCAGTGTGGCGTATTCAAGGGAACGAATCGTGCTCACTTTGTTGACCGTAGGGAATTTGAAGGCTCCATTCAGGAACAGATGGAAGCGGCATATCAGTATGTCCTTGAAAAAATCAACATGGGAATGACGATAAAGGGAATGTACAGGCAGGATGTGTATGAACTGCCTACGGACAGTATCCGTGAGCTGATCGCAAATGCCGTGGCACATCGTAGCTATCTTGAGCCGGGAAATATACAGGTGGCATTGTTTGATGATAGATTAGAGATTACTTCTCCGGGAATGCTTCTGAATAATGTTACGATTGCAAAAATGATGGAAGGATATTCAAGACCGAGAAATCCTGCAATCGCAAGAGCCTTTGCATATATGAAGATTATTGAGAAGTGGGGAACCGGAATATCGAGATTATTTGAAGCCTGTGAGGAGTACGGATTACCAAAGCCGGAGCTGATTGATTTTGATGGTGATTTCAGAGTAAATATGTACCGTAAGGTAAAAGGTGAGTTTGGTGTCAATGGTGTGACTACCCAAACCACCCAAACTACCCAAACACACCAAACTACCCAAAGCAAGGAACCGATGCTATCAGATGATGATAAAAAGATATTGGAATTAGTCCATAATTATCCGTCCATGTCTCAAAGAGAGTATGCAAATGAACTGGGATGGAATTTAGATCGTGTGAAGTATTATTTAAGAAAAATGAAAACACAAGAACTGATTAAGCGTGTGGGTAACAGCCACAGCGGTCATTGGGAAGTGTTGGCAGAGGTGAATCAATGGCAGAATTAAACTTAAAGCAGATTGTAGATAAACTGAATACGGAATTTACCGGCGAACATCGAAAACTGGTATTCTGGTATGACGATGCGGCAGATTTTGCTGAGGATATTGACAGCATGGAACTGGAAAATGCCAAGGTCTACAAGCTGACGAAGGATAACCAGTTTTACACAAAATATTTTCTGGAAAAAGAGGATACGGCAACCAATTATCTGATTTATGCTCCGTTTCCAAAACCTCCGGTCACAGAAAATCATCTGGAGGACACAATGCTTTATTCCAAGCGTTTTTATGCGGATAGGGCATCACTTTTATCTGTGGATTTAGGTATTGACGAGAAATACAAGCCGATGATTGAAAAGCACATCAAGTTCTTTGGTCACAAAGACCGATTGAAGCGTTTCTATGACCTTGAGATAGAGAATTTTAATGAAGAAAATATTCTGACAGGTATTATGAGTGCAGTATGCAGGACGAGAACTAATTCTTTTGATGAAGTGATACGTGTATTGATTACAGAGGACAGCCTGACAGACAACAAATATCTGGCAGAATTTGCAAAGTATGATATAGAGGGCGATTTCTGGAAGCTGTGTGAGCAGCAATTTGGCTTTTCTATGGACGCACCAAACTTGGAGAAACTGGTCATTACCATGTTTGTGACCTATGCAGACCGCTATATAGATGCGGAAATGCCAAAAAGCTGGAAGAAATTTATTTCCTATAAATCCGGAAACATTATTGCATTTCTTGACAACCTCATGAACAATATTTTGTATCGTGAGAAATATGATGAGCTGTCGCAATATGTCGCAGATTGTTTGAATGCGTCGGAAGAATTGAGTAAGTATGAAGTAGATACACTGGTAGACTGTGATTCTTTTGCCTGCGTAGATGTACTTCTGATACGCTGGATTGTCGGCAGGCTTCGTGCAGAGGACTGTCTGGCAAAACTGGACGGACACAGTATCTGTGATTTGTGTGGTATCCGTGCCAAAATGCACTTTGGCAGTAAGTTTTCTTTTATTTATGAGATGCTGGATAGTGCATACTGGCTTGTAAACAATGCAAGATATGAAGCACCGAATGGATTTCAGAAGATTATTGATGCGTATGTGTCAAGTGATTGTCTGATAGACAACCATTACAGAGTGTTCTATCTGAATTATGATAAATTGGAGAATACCTCAGAATTTGAGGAACTTCGTGACCTTGTAGAGAATATTTACACGAATGAATACCTTGGAAAACTGCTTCCGAAGTGGAATGAGGGACTGTTAGAGGACGATGCACTGAAGCAGATACCGTTACAGCGTAATTTCTTCAGCAAATTTGTAAGGAGTACCAATGTGAGAACGGTTGTCATCATATCTGATGCGATGCGATATGAGGTAGGCAGACAGCTATATGAAAGAATGATGGACAATCCGAAGTGTAGTGCCACATTGCAGCCTATGCTCAGTGTATTACCTTCTTACACAAGGCTTGGCATGGAAGCGTTGCTTCCACACAAGACACTGGAGCTGACTGATGATTTCAGAGAGGTAGTAGATGGCAAATATGCGATTGATCTGGCTGCCAGACAGGCAGTATTGCAATCCTATGAACCAGAGAGCAAATGCGTACAGTTTGATGATATAAAGAACTTAAAAGGTCTGGAACTTCGTGATGTATTCACCGCACAGTCTGTCATTTATGTGTATCATGATCAGATTGATAATACCGGAGAACATGAAGAAGATGAAGTATTTACTGCCTGTGAGAAAGCGGTTGATGAGATTGCAAAGCTGATTCAGAAGATTTCTGGCAGTGCGAATACATACCGTTTTATCGTGACCGCAGACCATGGATTTATCTACAAGAGGGATAAAGTGACAGCCAGTGACAAGATTGGCGGCATGAGTGATGCAAGCCGACTTGTGAAAAGAAGATATATTGTATCGAAAGAGCCAATCAATGAGCAGGGTGTCTGCAATATCGGTCTGGGATATATGATTGGCAGTGATGATGAGAGGATTATTTCTTACTCCTGCAGCACCAATGTTTTCTCAGTTCCGGGTGGAGCAGGTCTGAACTATGTGCATGGCGGTTCTTCGCCACAGGAAATGCTTGTTCCGGTACTGGATATTAAGATGGACAAGGGTGCGGTAGAGACAAGACCTGCACAGATTATGCTTGTGAGCTTGGTTCAGAAGATTACCAATCTGATTACAAGCCTTGATTTCATCCAGTCTGATCCGGTCAGTGATGTGGTAAAGAAAGCTGATTATAAGCTGTACTTTATCTCGGATAACAATGAGAAGATTTCTAACGAGAATATCTACATTGCAGACAAGCGTGATGAAGATGTGCAGAAGCGTCTGTTCCGTATGCGCTTCACATTTAAGAACAAAAAATATGACAAGGGCAGAAAGTATTATCTGGTTGCCTATGACGAGAGCAATGATGTAGAAGTATTCCGGCATGAGGTGATCATGGACTTGGCTTTCTCGGATAACTTTGGATTTGATTTATAAGATTATGTGGAAATGAGGTAGAGAACGATGCCTTTTGATATAGAAGCAGAGGATAGGCGGACAGTCATTAAACAGAAATTGCGTCAGTATTTTGATGGAAAGATTGTCCGGAAAGATTTGACAAAGAAGATAAAAGAGGGCGCAAATGTGCCTGTATATGTATTGGAGTTTCTTCTGGGACAGTATTGCAGTTCGGATGATCCTGAGATTATCGGGCAGGGTGTAGAAAGCGTAAAGAAGATACTTGCAGATAATTTTGTACGTCCGGATGAAGCACAGAAGATACTCTCTCTGCTCAGACAGAAGGGAAGCCATACGGTCATTGATATTATATTCTATGAGCATAGCTTCAGCGAGGACTTTTCTGGATCTCTTTCGGGAATTTGACATTCATTCTGCCAGAAATCAGTGGTATGTGAAATTGACTTTTATTGTATCCAGCGCCATGCTGATTGTTACCTTATTGGGCTTGCCGCGTGCCATGTGGGCTGGCATTGCCTGTATGTCGGTCTGCCTGCCTTTCACACAAGATTGTGCACCGAGGGCTAAGGATAGAGGACTGTTTAATATCGTCGGCTGCCTTCTTTTTATGGTTCTATATATGATTTTACCGGAATCCATGTATAGTATGATCGGCATTATCGGCGGTATTGGCGTGGGATATTCTGCTGGCTATAAGTGGCAGACCGCCTTTAACACCTTCGGAGCCTTGGCGATCGCGTCTACCTTGTTTGGTATGCCGATGGCAGTATTCCTTCGTATTGGCATCAATGTGCTGGCGGCGCTTTATACACTTGTGATCAATAAAGGACT
>CAVLBP010000099.1:0-8453 GCA_963661325.1 bacterium | reverse complement strand
TGCCCCAAAAAGGATCAGTTTTTTATCCGGCTGACCAAGGACACGCTTGGCAAAGCCATACTGATTTTCCCATTCCTGTGCGATCGCATACAGCAGCTTGGCAAATTGCGTCTGCAAACTTTCCGGGCATCTGCCAAACAAGCCTGCTGTGTCAAATATCATCCATCCCTGAAAATCCATGCGGATCAACTCGCCAATAATGTGATACCAATCGGTCACCAGTTCTCCTCTGCCTTTGGTAAAAGTATATGGCATCTGCCGGTCATTTTTCATGCCACCGTTATCATTGGCATGAACCAAGCACAGATACTGTCGGCATTGGTGTAACTGGCTTCTGCTATTCTTTGCCAAAAGATTGCCATATCCGATATTATAACAGATGCCGACCATCGGTCTTTCACAGAGACGATTGCAATAATCTGCGATTCTCATCAGATCCGACACATCCGAATACGCATTGTGCAGATAGCCTGTCACATCATTTCCGCAGCAGCCGTTTTCTATAAAAAGAGGGATGCCATAATCTGATAGCATCATGGAACATTCTTCCACAATCCCCTCCAGAATCCCAGCCTCGCAATTCATTGTTTCCAACACAATATAATTGCCCTGGTATTGTTTACAGGTTTCCAGCAGTTCATACAACTTATCCGGTGTCAGTTTTTGCAAAGCATAGGTAAAACCGGAAACACGCAGGATCCGGCTATCGCCTGCCTTTTTCTCATAAGTAGGCAACCCGCCATTTTCCATAACTTCATAAGGAATCTCCGCATATGAAAATCCCCCATCTGAAATTGCTTCTAATTTTAGTGGTGCTTGATATTGTACTCCTAGCAGCATATCTCTTTCTCCATGAGCATTCTTGTTTTACTACTTTTTACTACTTTTTACTGGTTTTATCAAGATAGTGCTCCGGTACATTGGTAAAGATGTCCGTCGCCCCTAACTTCGCATACTCCCGCAGATCCATATCCGGCAAACGCCTGCATTGCCCATATAAAGGTTCACTTCCATTATACATGCGCACCGGGACCCCCGTCTGTCTAAGCCGTCGTACATCATCCGCATTCACCGGCATACCCAGATTACCGGGATGCATGGCGTCCATGTGATAGAAATAAAAATCTTCCAGACACTTGTGATAATCACCTGCCAGTATGGCAACTTTTGCCTGCGGATCCAATCTCTGTACTTCTGCCAAAGACCTGCAATTAAAAGAGGAATACACAACGTGATCTTCCAAGGCATAAGCATGCACCAGGTCGATCACCTTTTGCTCCATTCCCTCATAGGCGATCTTTCCATTCTTCAATTCGATATTGATCTGTAAATGTCTGCTCTTGCAATACGGACGCAATACCTCAAAGACTTCCTCTAAGGTCGGAATGACTATGGCTTTCTCTTCCGCCACTCCCATGAAATCGCTATCCGCATCCGATAAAATATAAACTTGGCTCTGTCCCGATCCGGTAATGTGCAATCCCTGTATCTCTTCCAAGGAAAAATCGCATACACGTCCACAGGCGTCTGTCGTACGGTCTACCAATTCGTCATGTATGACCACCAGCCTGCCATCACAGGTCTCCTGCACGTCAAGTTCCACTCCGGTAATACCCGGGATTTCCGCTGCCTTCTTAAATGCCAGCAGTGTATTCTCCGGGTATGCCATACTGCATCCCCGATGCGCCCAGATCTTTATCACATCTTTATCCGCCACTATCTTATTGGTGTTTTTCTCCTCTTTCGATGCCTGTTCCCTGCGGAATGTCTCCATGATCTCTGCCAGCCAGATGCTTTCCTCGGCACTTACCATGTGCCAGCGTTTACATGTCTTTTCCTCATCCGCATCCGGTTTTCTTCCAAAAAGTCGGACAAAACTGTCCTGATCGCTTTCATCCTTTTGGATCATTTTTACAAATTCAGTGATTTCATAGCGCAGTCCCGCCCCCTCAAAAGGCTTTTCATATATCTCGACCTGATTCGGGTCTTCGTGATGTACCTCGATCCGCTTGGTCAGCCACCACGGCGATGGCACACGGATATAACCCCGATCTCCCGAAATGATCAGTTCTCCCTCGGACTTGACTCCCAATCCGGTCTTGACGGTCGCCACATGATCATGATAAACAAACATCATCTTGGTATAAGAGTCATGACGGGGTGCGCCCGCAAGGGAAAAGGTATGGATTTCCGGTCTCTCCCCATCCACGCCATAAATCTTCATGACCGGCAGTAATACATAAGACGCCAATTCCACAAAACTGCCGCCATAATCGCTCCACATCTCTCTGCCTGCCGCAGAACCGATCTTTGTAAAAGTTGCATCTATATCGCGTGCGGTTCCGATCACACCGCCTTGTACCAGATGCATCACTTCCGCAAAGCCCGGACAAGAAGCAGTCTTTATCGCTTCCATGCAGACCAGATTCTTTTCTTTGGATAACGCAAAAATGGCTTCCGCATCCGCCCTCTTTACTGCCATAGGTTTTTCGCACAAGACATGCTTGCCATGTTCTAGTGCATCCATGGTATAAGACACATGATACTCATGCGGAGACGCCACATAGACCGCATCTACCGCCTGATAAAATTCTCCCAGATCATCTGTAAAAAGAACATCTTTACCAGCCGCAATCTGCTTTCTTTCAGCGAACCAGCGGATACTCTCCATATGCCGATTGTAAATAGCCGCAATACGAATATCACTGATGCATTGACATTCATCCCAAAAACGTTCCGTGATACGACCGGTTCCGATAATCCCTATGCGAATCGTTCTATCTTTCATGCAACAATCTGTCCTTTTCTCTCATAAACGCCTCGGTGATGCCTGCCATGGCAATCGCCTCCTCCGCGGTCAGTTTGTAACCATTCCTATCAATCCCGTTGACCTTTGACACAAAATCACTGATCTCATAACGGAATCCCTCACCCTGAAAAGTCGGCTCATAGACTTCGATCTGATCTGCATTTTCATAATGAACCTCAAATCTCCTTGTCAGCCACCACGGGGATGGTGCCAGGATATATCCCTTGGTTCCGGCAACGACCAGCCCACCTTCCGACTTGACCGCCACGCCGTTTTTGGCAAGGGCTGTTCCGTTGTCATAGCGCAGGGATACTTTTGTATAGACATCCACTCCCGTCTCGTCAAATAAGATATCAAAATGCAGATCCCGGTAATCCATGCCCAGCAACTTGATCGCCGGAAGCAATGTATAAGAACTAAATTCCAGAAAACTGCCACCGTATTTTGCATCCGAACGCTCTCGCGATCCCAGTGTCGCCAGACGTGTAAAGCAAGCCTCAACATCCCGGATCTGACCGATCTTTCCGCTCTTTGCCACATTTAGCAGTTGACTAAAGCCCGGACAATAGGCAGTCTTGACCGCTTCCATCAGGACCAATCCATGCGCATGCGCATATTGATACAGCCCTTCCGCCTCCTGTTTTGTAAATGCCGCCGGTTTTTCGCAGAGCACATGCTTCCCACTTTCCAGCGCCTGTTTGGCATAAGCATAATGCGTCTCGTTGGGTGATGCAATATAAACCGCATCCACCTCATCTAAGAAATCTTCATACGCGCCATGATGATTTGGCAGATCATGGCGATCTTCCCACGCATAGTCCTCCTCTACCTCCGGGTTGTAGGTACAACAGAGATTGATACCACTGACATATTTGGCTTCCTTGATAACTCTGGTCACAATACGTCCAGTTCCGACAATGCCAACATTTACGATCCGGAAGCGGTTTTTGCGGATCATCGTAGAAGAAATATCCGGGGTACGTTCCAGATAGATTACCCGGCAAAACTGATTCAGGTAATCAAATGTACCAATCCAATCTGAACCAACCGTAAAAATATCAATCCCATACTTCTGGATATCCTCAATCTTTTGTCCGTCGTGATCTTCAATGATGATCTCATCCGCAAATCCCGTCTTTCGCACATTCTCAATGCGCTCCATGATAGAATCAACCACATTGACCTTGCCCCGCGCTTCATCAAAATGCTCTGTCGTCACGCCGACAATAAGATAATCCCCCAATTCCTTTGCACGCTGCAATAATTTGTAATGCCCTTCATGAAACAGATCGAATGTTCCATAGGTGATGACCTTTTTCATTTGCTCCTCCATGAGTAACATACCTTATCCATAAGTTATCGCTTATCTACTGATAATTTTCAGAAACCTTCATGGCGATCAACTGCTCCATCATTTCATCCGACAATGCCTGTCCAAATTCCTTTTCCATGACCTCTTTTAAGCCCTGCATCTGTTGCTTATAAAACGGATATTCATGAGATACTGCCTGTCGCGGCGTCATATAATCTGTTCCATATTTGATCTGTAGCAATCCATCATAACCTGCCGGCACCGGAATTGTCGTATTCTCAAATGGCATTTCCAGCGTTTTTTCAAACCAGAAACGCTTGGCATGAAAATCCCAGCCATTTGCCAGATCGATCATGGAGGTCACTTCCTCGGTATCTTCCTCCATATACATACTGCACAAGATATCATAGATGCGCTTTAATTCATGTTGCAGGCGATTGTTATAATCAATCGGGATACCAAAGGTATTTTCAATATTATGCATAAGTTCCATCACATCATCCCCATATGGTGCTTCCTCAGGAACACTTGCCGCCGCCTTTAAAACAAATTGCAATGCTCTTATCTGCTCCTCAATTTTTTGGGAATCCTCCGTGATATTATCCAAAGGGAAAATATCAATACCAACAACATAGGGACAGCCATAAAATTTTTCCAGAAAATCCGGATCAAAATTCATATGTCTCCCGTTGATGATCCTTGCTTTTATTATGTCATCAGTCGGATCATTATACACACTCTTGATCTCATACCACTTATCCAGAATCGATGGTGCTTCCTGCAAAAAGCGCATATAGTCCTTGCGCATCATGCAGATATCCATATCATCATCCCACGGGATAAATCCTTGATGTCGCACGGCTCCCAGCATAGTCCCCCAATCCGCCCAAAACGGAATGTTTAAAATATGGCAGACTCTTTTTATCTCACCCAAAACTTCCAGTTGGGCTGCCCATGCGCGTTTCATCATGGATGGTACGAAAAAACCATCCATCATTTCTTCTTTAAAATAATCTGATGTAAATTCTAACAACGCTTTCTCCTGTTATATCTTTTATAACATTGTATCATATTTCTTAGGTACTGCTATCATAATACTTTCAAATGGTACTTCTTCCATTTCTTCAAAACATGTCTGATCGTAAAAGCGGTCGATTCCCTTCTGCAATTCTGCCGAAATACGAACCTTGCCCGACTGCTCTCTACAGGCTCTTGCCACAACATCCGCGCAACGTACAAATTCTCTCTTGAGATTTGCTCTCATATCTACAACAATATCCGACATATTTCTCCATTCGGCAACGACGCCTTGTATTTCCTCGTCGTATGGCGGTTCTGTCGGCATATAGGTAGCCGTATCTAACAGCGCTTTTATATACTTTGTCTGCATCTCATATTGTCTGCCCTCTGCCGGCACCTGATCGATCGCAGCCACGCATACCGCCACCATATACGGACAGTCATGAAATCTCTCCCGATACGCATCCTCGTCCACCAGAAAAGAATCCGACATAATATAACATCGCATATCCGTATGGTCTCCATTCGCATATAGGTTTCTATAATCAAACCATGCTCCCAACTCTACCGGCACGATTTCCAAGAACTTTTGATAATCTTCGCGTGGCATTGCGATATCAATATCTTCGGATCCAGCTGCAAATCCACGATCCGCAATCGCCCCACGCAAGGTATCCCCATAGGCATAGTAGCGCAAGTCATGTTCTTTGCAGAGTCTTTGGATCTCGACCAAAACTTCCAATTCTGCCGCCCGGATCTTTTCCCTATCATCTTCCGCATGGGATTCTTCCGGTAAGACAACCTGACTTTCTTTTGTCTTATGGATAAAGGAACGATAATAATTGCTGGAAAGCTTCTCTATATATTTCTTTTCTTTTGTGATATCATCATCTTCCGACATATCAAAGAAATCCCGGATATACAGATCGTAAAAGGGATAGCCATGCCCGGCACCGATATTGCGCGGTGTCATATAATCATCCCCATACTTAGCCCGGAGGATTTCATCATAGCCTACCGGTACCGGCACCATGATATTTTCAAAAGGCATCATGATCATTTCTTTATAGGCATCTTCAGATATGAAATAGTCATCACGATTTGCAAAACAATCCGCCTGTGTCATCATATGCCCCGCATCTGCCCCATACATGCCTGCCACTTCATCTATCAGGATTAATAATTCCCGACTTGACGGATGCTCTCTGGAAAAGTCTACCCCACATTCCCTTTGGATCCAGCGGATCAGATACCGATATTGCGTATAATGATCTGCCGTCTGTTCCTCACATGGCTCGTGGTCTTCCAGCCATAATTTTGCCGTATAGGCAGCCGCGACCTGGTTCAAGGCATATTTCTGTTCATCTCGCAATGCCTGATCATCCGGGACATAGTCAACAACAAAGACATCCACCCCCACCGGGAATGGAAAGCCCCGATGTGCTTTCACATTTCCTCTTTGCACACTGGTCTGTATCTGACTGGTAATCCTGGACGCATGGGTCCCCCATTTGTTCATATTATATTCATTGCATATCTGTATATCTTCATATGCTTCCATGACCTGACAAAACTTACGGTAGTCCTCCCGCAACATGCCGATATCCACATCATCATCCCACGGGATAAATCCCTGATGCCGCACAGCCCCCAGCATGGTTCCCCAGTCCACAAAGTATGTGATATCATGCTCCTGACAGATCTGCCGGATACGTTCCAGCATCTCTAACTGTGCCGCCCATGCATTCTTGATCAGTGGTTCGATCGCAAATCCATCACGAGTCTCCGGTTGGAAAAATTCCAGCGAAAAATCCAACGAATCCAAAACGATCGGCTTTACTTCCTTCTCCACCACAGTCTCGCAGGCACTTTGCTCCAGATAAGATAAATATCCACTGACCTCAACCAGTCTTTGGATGACCGGCGATTGCCCCGTAAGTTCTGTAATGCTCTCCCGAGAACCAAATTGCAAAAGATACCCTACGATCATATCCCCGAAAAGGTCATCCACTATCGCCGAATCCACTTCCCCGGAGATTTCCTGATTTTCCAATAATTTTAAGGTCTCCTGATCCTTTTGACAGATTGCAGCGATCATGATATAGGTCAACATCCTGCTGATCTGATCCCTGCCGAAAAAGATATTTCCATCCAAGGCTCCATCTGCAAACTCCTTCGGAGATTTTTTATAATAGCGGTAGGTATTGATCATCTTAGGAGCCATCTCACAGATCTCACCGAAATGTTTTGTTTTAAAATATGCCTGTAACATATATTGCCTTACTCCAAATTGCGGATAAGGATATAGGGTCTTTTCCAAAAATCCCTTACCTGTCTCTATGGTCTCCTGCCACTTTTCCTGCATAGAGAGACAATAGAGATAATCCATATGGAGCAGATCCCAATAGGTAGAATTGCTCTCTCTCTTTATGGCTTCCTGACATATGTTTTCTGATTCTTCCCATTTTTCTACCATCCAACAGGAGGTCGCATATTGATGCCACAGACGCATGTTGTCCGTTTTTTCCCGGCACTCTAATTGAAGCAGGCTATGGTTCCTCTCAAACTTTCTGATCTTGTCTTCCTTGGTCTGATAGACATATCCCACATGATGCACATAAGACTGCAACTGTTTTCTCTTGCGTGAAGCCAGTCCTACATATGCCTCATGCACCCGATTTTCAAAATGTAGTTCCGGCAGACGACGCAAGATACGGTCGACCGCATAATCAAAATACTGCCCTTGGTCCAGGCCTTCATAATTTCTCTGATAGTATAAGGCAACATCATAATCTTTTTTCTGTTCAGACAAAAGAAAATCTACGATGTCAGAGGTGTCCTCGAACCACTCGTCATCATCCAAATACATGAACCACTCTCCCCTGGACTCTAGTAGACCTGCATTACGCGCCGCAGAAAAGTCATTGATCCATGTAAAATCAATAATATGATCGGTATATCCCTCGATCAGATGACGCACATCATTGCTGCATCCTGTATCCGTCAGGATCAGTTCTGAAGGTACCTCACGTAAAATCGGCTGAATGGAATCCAGACAATTTTTGACATTGTCATATTTCCCGGAAATCAAAATAGAAATGCTAAGAATCGGTTGTGCCATGATCTATCCCCTTACTTGACTTTACATTTTAAAAAAGGAGCCATGGTCTCCCATGACTCCCGGAAGTATTGTGTACGAATACTTTTCAAAAAGTTTCTTCGTAACTTGATTACTGAAGAAGTGATAATACGCCCTGTGTTGACTGATTTGCCTGAGCAAGCATTGACTGACCAGCCTGCTGAAGAATATTG
>CAVLBP010000098.1:2069-8483 GCA_963661325.1 bacterium | reverse complement strand
GTAGCAGGACGTATCAACCGCTTAGGCGAACGAAGCCTTCCATACTTTGCCGTTTCGGACGGTAACAACGGAGTCAATATCAACAAACCTAATATCGGTATGCCGACTTCCAACCTCATCTGCGCAAGTTGGAACCCATCCCTTGCCTATGAAGTTGCCAAAGTCATTGCTGAGGAGGCAAAAGAAAACAATGTCCAGATGATCTTAGCCCCTGCTATGAACTTACACCGCAATCCACTGTGCGGCAGACAGCCGGAATACTTCTCCGAAGATCCGCTTCTTGGCGGTATCATGGCTGGCTTCCATACGCTTGGTCTGGAAGAAAACGGTATGTCCGCCTCCATCAAGCATGTATGCTGTAACGGTTCTGAGTCCTCCCGTAAACGGAATCACTCTATCGTATCACAGCGTGCCCTGCGCGAGTTGTATCTGCGCACCTTTGAAGTAGCATTTTCCGTTTGTAAACCGGATTCCATCATGACCGCCTACAACGCCGTCAATGGTGTGCAGGCATCTGAGGACGAAGAACTTCTGATGGGAATTTTCCGCCATGAATTCGGTCTGGAAGGTTACATCATGACCGACTGGAACTGCTATGACACCGCAGATGTCGCCATGATGGTGCAGGCAGGTGTCTGCTGGATCACACCGGGTTCTACCGATGATACCTATGTGACTCCGATCCTGGAAGGCATTAAAAATGGTGTGGTAGACGAAAACCGTCTGCGGAACAATGTCAAATACATGTATCGCGTCATAAGAAAAAGAACAGAAAAATAAGAAAGACATGACAAAAGGGGGGCGCTCCTTGTGGCAAAAGGAACGCCCCTTAAATTTTACAAATATTTATCCAACTGGTGTGATACGTCAAGCACACCGCTCAAACGGCTCTTGGCATTTTCTGCATTTTCCATATTGGCATTGGAAAGTTCGGCTGCCTGGTTGGAAGATGCGGTAACCTCCTGCGTTGTCGCTGACAGATTGGTAATATTATCTACAATCTGGTTGTTTGCTTCGGAAAGTTTGCTCAGTCGCTGATCAATATTCTCAATATGGGCGATCAAGTCTGTCACATTTACATTCATCTTTTCGAAACTGTCAGATGCCTCGGTTATCATCTCATCCTGGGCTCCGGTTGCATTGACTGACTGGGAAACCGCACTGGCAGCCTTTGCCGCATTGTCTGTCAGATCATCGGAAATCTTGCCGATCTCTTCCGTCTCCTGCTTGGTCCGTTCTGCCAACTGTCTAATCTCATCTGCAACTACTGCAAAGCCTCTGCCTGCCTCTCCGGCTCTGGCACTCTCAATAGATGCATTCAATGCCAAAAGATTGGTCTGGGAAGAAATCTCCAGAATGGTATCAGCAATATTTCTTACCTCTTCCGTCTTAGCCTGCAAGGCTTCCATAGCCTCTGCCACATCATGGTTGGTCTCCGAGATCAACTGTGACTGTTCCTTCAGGCGGTTCATCACCTCCATGGATTCCTGGTTGATCTTCCCGGAACTTTTAGCGATTTCAACCATAAGCGCAGAACTCTCCAGCGTCTGCTCGATGGACTGCTGAATATTTGCCGTCATGGTAGTCTGGGTCTGGATATTTTCTGCCGTTGATAAGGTACTTTCTGAAATATCCTTCATGGCACCATTGACAACCTCGGAAGATCCATTAAGATCGTTGACGATATCCATGGCACTCTCTGTTCCCTTACGAACCTCTGCAGCAACCCCGATCACATCATCCAGCATAACCTGCATCTTCTCATTTTTCTCATGGATTTCTCCCAGTGTATCGTGATTATACTGCTCTGCAATATTGGTCACGCAATAGATAAGTACCAGAAGTACCAGACAGATAAAGAGTACAAAAATCTGATTGAGCACCGAATCGCCTTCCAGATTCTGATGCTGTGTGATCTTGGTGATCGTCACAAGCACTTCCATAATCCCATAGGCTATCCCACTGACTTTTGCAAACTTCTTGTCAAAGAAAAGCAGGCAGCCTACCAGCGGGAAAATCCCCAGCAACTGGATAAATCCCTGCGTAAATGCAAAACCGGTGATGTAACACACCATGATCAGAAATGGCAGCGCCATCATTTTTAGTTTGGGTGATGTCAGAAACTTTCTGGACAGGAGAAAAATCGCAATAAAAGATATTGCAACAAATCCCGTGACCAAAATCGTCAATCCCTTGGAGCGAATACCTACAAAGTAGCATACCCACATAATGATCATCAGGATCGCATAGAAAATCAGATAACCGGATACCAGAAACCGATTAGATCTTTTGAGCTGCTCCTCCTGATCTGCATACTTAAATTCCATAAATCATTCCGTCCTCTCTTCTATGTAAAATCTGATTTATCTCATATAATGCCATTGTACGAAATTTTCTTTCATCTTTCCACCATTTTTTGTCGATTTTTATATCTTTTTGTATTCATAAAACTACTGACCTGTAAAGCGAAAAGACCCCTACGCAATTTCACTGTAAAACTGCGCAGGAGCCCTTTCTGAGTAAATTTAAATCATACGAGGTTATCGTCTATTAGCATTATTTGATGAAGCCAACCTGTTTGCTGATCTTTTCTACCTGTTCATCTTTCTTCTTATTGTATTCCACCTTTTTTTCTTCAAAATAGTTGCGTCCATAGGAATCGATGGATACGATCAGCGGTCCAAATTCCTTGACATGGCAATGCCATAAGGTCTCCGGCATACCGAGATCTTTCCACTGTGCCTCAACGATCTCTTCCACTTCCGTCGCTGCGACAACGGCATTTCCGGCTGGGAATACACAATGAATGGCACCGAAATCCTTGCAGGCTCTCTGGGTATTTTCTTTCATACCTCCCTTACCGACAATAACACGCACACCTGTCTCTTTAACAAACTCATACTCAAATTTTTCCATACGCATAGAGGTTGTCGGTCCAACCGATACCATTTCGTATTTTTCATCACCCAGCGGACGGATGATCGGTCCTGCATGCAGGATACCACAATCTTTTACGTCTACCGGCATCTCTCTGCCTTCCTCTACCACACGTCTGTGTGCCACATCACGACAGGTCGTCAGATCACCGGAAAGATAAACAATATCGCCAATATGAATATCTTTTAAATCCTCAGCGGATACAGGGGTTACTAAAATCTTTTTTCCATTTTCTACTACTACAGCCATCGTCATTTCCTCCCTATTTCTCTTCGTAAACAAATCCGGTATGTGTATCTACGGTAAAGTTCAGATCCTTGTCAAATACAATATGTCCTCTTCTGTGACTCCAGCAGCCTACATTCACAGCGACACCGATTGCAGAAGGATGGCGGGCAGTGTTTTCGATATTGACGCCCATCACGGAGTAATTGCCGCCCATGCCCTGTGGTCCAAGACCGATCGCATTGATACCGTCTTCTAAAAGTTTTTCCATCTTTGCCGCATTGGCATTCTCATTGTGTGTACCGATCGGACGCATCAGTGCCTTTTTAGAATTGAGTGCAGCGGTCTCTACACTGGTTCCCACACCGACACCGACCAGAAGTGGCGGGCAGGCATTGAGTCCATAGGATGTCATACGGTCTAAGACAAACTTGGTAACACCTTCATAACCTTCGCCCGGCATCAGGACTGTTGCATTTCCCGGCAGCGTACATCCGCCGCCTGCCATGTAGGTATAGATCTCGCACTTGTCAGAATGTGGCACGATATCCCACCATACGGTCGGTGTTCCCTTACCGACATTTTTTCCTGTATTGTACTCATCAAAAGTCTCTACGGAATTATGGCGCAATGGTGTTTCTACGGTCGCCTGCATCACGGCTTCTTTTAAAAGAGCCTCCAGGTCATCTATGTAAGGAAAACCTGTACCGCATTTTACCCAGAACTGTAATACACCGGTATCCTGACAGGATGGACGATCCAATTTTACTGCCAGATCCTGATTTTTAAACATGGTATCGTAGATGACTTTTGCCATCGGGCTATCCTCTTTGTCACGCAGTTCCTCTAATTTTGCAATGACATCATCCGGCAGTTTCTTTGCAGTAAAACCTACAAACTGTGCCATGATATCGGTTAATTTCTTTACTTGTGCTTGGTTTGACATAATCTTATATCTCCTTTCAAATCTCTCTGCTTATGTATAAATATCTATCCCGGGAAGAATGGGAATGCGATCGGTAAAATGATCATGCTGATCACAGTCGCGATCAAAATAAGTGGTAAGCCTGCTTTGACATAGTCGTTGAACTTATAGCCTCCGACACCAAATACCATGGTATTGGCAGGCATTCCGATCGGTGTTGCATAGGCGCAGGAACCACCGATAACACATGCCATCAGAACGGCTCTCGGGTCTGCTCCCATCCCTTCTGCAATGGATAAACAGATGGGTGCCATCAAGGCAGTTGCCGCTGTATTTGACATAAAATTCGTCAAAACGCAGCAGATGATAAATACAACAAATGTCAAAAGGTATGGGGAAGGGCTGCTTCCCAATAATCCGATCACCTTGTCGGCAATGATCTGTCCTGCTCCCGATTCCTGTAAAGCGGATGCCAGAGAAAGCGTGCCGCCAAATAGGAAGATTGTCTTGAGATCAATGGATTTCAGGGCATTCTTCTCAGATATAACACCGGTAACGATCAACGCCAATGCACCGATACATCCGATCACGCACAACTTGATACCGATCTTATCCTCAAAGATCATCCCCAATAAGGTAAGGATCAGAATAACTAAGGAAAGTACCTTTTTCCATCGTGGCACATCCGAAAAATCTTTTTTCTCATCATATGCCATATCCGAATCTGTCACCTCATGGTTTGGCAGTAACTTAAATCCCACGGTTGCATAAAAGATGATACCGGCGATCAGGATCGGCAAGCCCACAATGGCATATTCAAAAAAGCCAAAGCTCATGCCGGTCGCCTCTTCCAAAGTAGACTGTGCGATCATATTGCCCGGTGCTCCGATCAAAGAAAGGTTACCGCCCATGGCTGCTGCAAATACCAGCGGCATCAGAAGTCTGGATCTGCGGAAGTTCGATCTTGCCGCAATCCCGATCACGACCGGGATCAAAATGGCTGCCGTTCCGGTGTTGGATAAAACACCGCTCATCAGTCCTACAATGACCATGATCGCTACGATCAGCCCTCGTTCGTTCTTCGCGAACTTCGTTACCAGTCCGCCGATCTCATTTGCCATACCGGTTTCAAAAAGGGCTCCTCCCACAATAAACATGGCAACAAACAAGATCACATTACTGTCGATAAAGCCACTGAATGCTGTCTTCCAGTCCAAAACCCCCGTAACAACAAGTCCGACACAGACAATCATGGATGTCACGCCCAGCGGCAGTTTCTCTGTCACGAACATAACAATGGCAAATGCCAAAAATAATAGTGTAATGGTTGCTGTACTCATAAATGAATCTCCTTCCAAATAAAGTGTGGTTATTTGGTTTTGTTCATCGGCCAATGAATAACTTCTTTTGATGTTGCTATTATATCCCCTATATTAGTATTTGTACATTTTATTTTACTTGACGCTAGCATAGCAAAAAACTATACTGAAATCAGACAATATTTTCAATCTTTTGGGAGGGATAAAAGATGACACTCAATCAATTAGAATACTTTTGTGCTGTATGCAGATGCCACAGCATCACCAAGGCAGCCGATGAACTCTATGTATCGCAGCCGACGATCTCAGTCGCACTCAAGAAATTGGAAGAAGAATTCCATCTACGTCTCTTTAACCATGGGAAAAATTCCATTTCTCTTACCAGGGAAGGCGAGGACTTTTACAAGAGTGCCGAACAGATCATCCGCCAGAGCCAGGATCTGCACACACAGTTTTCAGAAATGCGGTCTTCCAATCCACCGGTACGCATCGGCATCCCTCCTCTTATGAGCATGGTCTTTTTTCCACGTCTGATGGATGCTTTTCAGAAAGCCTATGACATACCTGTGCGCCTTTACGAATATGGGTCTGTACGCGCCCGCAAGATGTTGGATTCCGAAGGCCTGGATATCGCCCTCGTCAATATGAATTATTATAATATAGAAAAATACAATAGTCTGAAAATGATGGAAGACCAGACCGTCCTGTGTGTTTCCCGCACCCACCGTCTGTCAAAAGAAAAACTCGTGACCTTTGATATGTTATCAGACGAAAAACTCATCATGTATAACACAGATTCCGTACAAAATGATATGATCCTGTCTCGCTTTCATTCCATGCAGATACAGCCCAATATCCTCATGTATTGCAGCCAACTTTACACGACACTGAATTTCGTACGAAAAGGAGATTGCGCTGCTTTTCTCTATTCCAGTCTCGCCGTGAATCCCAGAGACTTTGTGCAGATTCCACTGGATCCACGGCTCTCGACTGATTTTGGCATTATAT
>CAVLBP010000098.1:0-2059 GCA_963661325.1 bacterium | reverse complement strand
CAAATTTATTGACTTTGCCTCCGGCTACGACATCACACCTTATCTGCCGACGCTGTGAACTTCCAAAGCCTCTTCCTGACATAGGGTGTGATCCCAGATCAGGTGGGAAAGCCAGAGTTGCAGTGCCACGCCAAAGAAAACAATGATATAACCGACCAGACTGGTAAAGACCGGTCTGAAATAACATAAAAGTGCCGGTCCGCCCCAGATGACCCAGAGCAAAAGGGTCGCCGGCAGTTTGCCAAAAGCAAACAAAAAGGCATTGGTCAGATAACCTTTGACCCGGTTATCATAGTTTGTCACCAATGGGAATACCCAAAAGAGCATACTCACCGCCACAAAGAAGAGCACGCCGCCAAAGAATAAAAAGAACATATTGACAGGCTCTGCGATCTTTATGGCATAATACATATCCCCTGCGCCCAAGATCAGGACGACAAACAGGAGCAGCCATGCACCGGTCGCCTGCTTGAAATCCGCGGCAAAGGCGTGGAAAAACTCTAAGGTCAGGATACCGCCCTCCGGCTCTTTCATTTTTTTCATACAACGTGCCCCGGCGCTGAGCGATGCCCCGATCGTCACGATCGGAATACAGCCCAAAAGCACGAGAAAATTGAGCAGCACAAACTGCCCAATCTTTCCCAAGATCCATATAACTTTGTTCTCAGATGTAAAATTTAACATTTCTTTTACCCCTTTACGCCACCGAGTGATACACCCTCCACGATAAATCTGGATAAGAGGAAGTACATCACAAGCATTGGCAAGATTGTAATGGAGAGTCCTAAGAATACAACACCATAGTCAGTACGGAAGGATTCGCTGGTCAGCATCTGTACGAACATGGTCAGTGTCTTTTTCTCGGAACTGCTGATAATAAGTGTCGGCATGAACAAATTGTTCCAACTAGCCACGAACTGGAAGATCGCCTGTGTAGCGATCGCCGGCTTCATCAGCGGTACCACGATCGTGTTGAAGATACGGATCTCACCACAGCCGTCAATGCGGGCCGCCTCTACCAGTTCCGGGGAAAGCGCACCCTCCATGTACTGTTTCATAAAGAATACGACCGCCGGAGTAGTAATACCCGGGATGATCAGCGGCCAATATGTATCCAACAGATTCAGTTTCATCATGAACTGGTAGAAACCAATGGCAAATACCTGCGTCGGCACCATCATGACACCCATGATAAATGCCCATGCTGCTTTGCGACCTTTAAAGGAGTAGTTGTGGATGCCGTATGCTGTCATAGAAGAAAAATATACGGACAATACGGTAAATGGAACAGCCACCTTAAAGGAATTGAACATGCTTTGTAAGACCGTAACACCAAGCCCCTGTTGGGATTTGTCGAAATTTGCGATATTGTTTTTTAAATTTGATCCAAAGAGAAGTGATATACCGCTCTGAACTTCTGTCGACGTGCGTGTTGCATTGACGAACATCAGATAAAATGGGATCAAACTGATCAGACAAAGTAGGATCATAATAATATTTCGGAAGATCTTCTGCCTGCGTACGGCTTTTGTCTTATTTTGCATCGGCCGCTTACTTTCCATGACGCTTGCCCCCTTTCTTCTTTTTTCCGCCTCCGCCATATGCATCGGATGTCTGCATGACGCGGAAGAAGATCAAACTAATGATCAGGGTACAGATAAAGAGAAGTACGGATACTGCAGCCGCCCTTCCGGTATCTGTATTGTGCAGTCTCATAATGTACATGGTCACAGTCGTTGAAGTATCGTTTGGTCCTCCCACATAACCTGTGCCCTGGCCTACATTAAAGAGTGCCGGAATATCGAATAACTGAAGTCCACCGATGGCTGATGTCACAAGTACATACAACATGACCGGCTTTAACAGCGGAAGGGTAATCGAAAAGAACTGCTGTCTGCCTGTCGCCCCATCCAACTCGGCGGCTTCGTAAATATCAGGACTGATACCTATGATACCTGCGATCAGAAGTAACATAGTATTGCCATACCACATCCAAACCTGGATCATGGAAATGGATATGCCGGTTCCCCACTTGCTCATCATAATATCCGCATTTTGT
>CAVLBP010000097.1:0-8682 GCA_963661325.1 bacterium | reverse complement strand
GAAAGCGGCTGCGTGGTCGCTAAAAGCTGCTCCGCCACTGCCGGGCAGGAAATGGCAAGCGAATATTCCCTGACATTTTCAAATTCCTCCGTATGTCTCGGGTAGGAAGTGCAGGTCAGGCAAAGGCTGTCCTCGCCCAAGTGACAATACATATCGCACAGACCGTCCTGGCGCAAAAAAGCACAGCGTGCATCCGCATCCTGCCTGAAGACTTTTTCCTCCCAATCGATCCGTGCGCACAGGGTTTCCCCATAAGCACTGGTCTCCTTTTTATAGTCCTCTAAAGCCTTATCATCAATCTCGATCAACCAGCCCGCACAGCAGGTCTCTGGGCAATCTCCCGCTATACATTGAAAACGATCATACCCTCTGACTTTTCGTCTTAGCATTTCTTCTTTTCCATCCTTTTTGATATAGATTTATTCTACAATTCTTTTTCCCTATTGACAAACCAAAATCCGCAGATGCAAACGCACCTGCGGATTTTTTATCCTTCTTCCCAGAAGTTCACCGGTTCATATTCCTGCAATTTCGCCAAAAATCCTTTTTCTCCCAAGAGTTCCTGGATCCGGTCTAGGACCGCCTCATCCCGCGCATAAACTGTATGATAATGATAGCCCGATGTCACATTCATCAACTGGCTGGATTTGCCGCTTTTGAGTTCTGCGATATACTGCTCAATATCATAGCGGGAATGGATATTCAGTTCCCCACGGATCACGCCATAGGTCTTATGATAGACAAAGACATCCTTGACCCAGCCCCCCAGATCAATGATCGTCTGTAGTTCCTCTGCCGTCTCTTCCTCCGTATGGATGACCTTAAAGACACGCAGGGTCTCCTGATTCTTGTCGATGACATAGCCCCTGTTGGTCGAATGAATACAGATGTCCTTGGCACGGAGCAATGCCACATCCTGCACAATGACCTGCCGGCTCACATCAAGCATCTTTGCCAGTTTGACACCGGAGATTGGCGTATCACTCGATTGTAAAATATGAATGATCTGATTTCTACGTTCTTCTCCACTCAACTTTTCTTACCTCACGCTTCGATCGGATGCAGATTTTTCAAAGAAATATCCATGATCGGTGCTGAATGTGTCAGCGCACCGCTGGAAACATAATCGACGCCCAGACCGGATAATTTTGCCAGATTCTCCTCGGTCATATTTCCGCTGACTTCGACTTCTGCCTTTCCGTCAATGATCGCCATAGCCTGTGCCATGGTATCATGATCCATGTTATCTAACATGATGATGTCCGCGCCAGCCTCAACTGCCTCTTTTACCATAGAAAGATCTTCGACTTCCACCTCGATCTTGCGGACAAAGGGTGCATATTCCTTGGCGTGTGCAATGGCTTCCTTTACGCCGCCTGCTGCACCAATATGATTATCCTTTAAAAGCACCCCATCTGTCAAATTGTAGCGGTGATTATTTCCCCCGCCCACGCGGACCGCATATTTTTCAAAAATACGGTTGTTCGGCGTTGTCTTTCTGGTATCTAAAAGTCTGATGCCGGTGCCTTCCAGCATACCTGCGATCTGATGGGTATAGGTTGCGATACCACTCATGCGCTGCAAATAATTGAGTGCCGTACGTTCTCCGCATAAAAGGACACGGATATCCCCTGTCACCTTTGCCATATGATCCCCGGCTTTTACCGCATCACCGTCTTTTGCAAACAGTTCGATCTTTGTCTTTGGATCCAGCATCTCAAACACACGGCTGAAGATCTGCAAGCCGCAGATAATACCATCCTGTTTGCAGATCAGATCCACCTCTCCCAGTTTTGCCTCCGGCATCACACTGTTGGTGCTGACATCCTCGCTCGTGATGTCCTCCTGCAACGCACTTCTGATATATGGGTCTACATTTAATGTCATTGTTACCTGATCAAACATAATCTCTCTCCTCTAAAAAAATTATCTCTTATGCACTTGCCTTTACCGCCTGCTGCACCATGGACTGATATTCTTCTTCCAAAGCCTCCCGATCCTCATAAGTCGAAAGGTCGATTGCATCCATGATCCTGCGTCCGGCATCTTCATCCCTTTTGCCCGGGTTGTCCGTCATATCCAATGCCGCCCTTTTTGCAAAGACCAGACTCTCTAAAAGGGAATTGCTGGCAAGACGGTTTTTGCCATGCACACCGTTGCAAGCGGTCTCACCCACGGCATACAGGTGGTCCATGCTTGTCTTGCTTTCATGGTTGACCTTGATGCCACCCATAAAATAATGCTGCGCCGGCACGACCGGAATGCATTCTTTATGCACATCATAGCCCATCTGCCGACAATGCTCAATAATATTAGGAAAATGGGAATCCAGTTCCTCTGCCGGGATCTCCCGCAGGTCTTCCCAGACATAGTCCGTACCATCTTTTTCCATCTGCTTGCGGATCTCCTGGGTCAAAAGATCCCGCGGCAAAAGTTCATTAACAAAACGATTGCCGTATTTATCATACAACTTGGCACCTTCCCCACGCACGGATTCGGAGATCAAAAAACTCCTCTGTTCCTTTTCTGTGGAATAAAAAGTCGTCGGATGGATCTGCACATAAGTGATGTCCTTGAGTTCCACCCCATGCTTGATTGCCATGGCTATGCCGTCACCTGTCAGGTGTCTGAAATTGGTCGAATGACGATAGACACCGCCGACACCGCCGGTCGCGAGCACGACTTCTTCTGCACTGACTTTTTCCAGAGATCCGTCTGCCATACGAAGGATGCCGCCATAGCAAACATTATCTGCACTGATAATATCCACAAGTGTGGTATATTCCATAATCTTGATATTCTCACGTTTTCTCGCCTCTGCCAAAAGGTGACTCGTGATCTCTTTTCCGGTCACATCCTCATGGAAGACGATACGTTTGGCACTGTGCGCTCCCTCTCTGGTATAAAGCAGATTGCCATCCGCATCCTTTTTAAAATCTGCGCCCCAGCCGATCAAATCCTTTAATACATCCTGTGAAGACCGGATCATGATCTCTACGGACTTGCGGTCGTTTTCATAATGTCCGGCAGCCAGCGTATCTTCAAAGTAAGCATCATAATCATCTTCCCTTGTAAGCACGCACATACCGCCCTGTGCCAGATAAGAGTCATTACTTTCCACATCGGACTTGGTCACGATCAGTATTTCCTTATCTTTTGGCAAATTAAGTGCAAGATAAAGACCGGAACAGCCGCATCCTGCAACTAAAATATCTGTTTTCATTTTCTTACATCTCCAAACATTACTGGCCTAATTCCAGCATTTTTTGCAAAGGCTTCATGGATTTTTCCGCCAGATCCTTTTCTACAAAGACCTCGTTGGTATCATGTGCCAAAACATCTAAAACCTTTTCCATGGTAACCTTTTTCATATTGACGCAGACCTGCTGATCCTTGACCGTATAAAGTTTCTTGCCCGGTGCCTGCTTTTTGATCTCTGCAAAAACACCATCCACGGTACCGATGATGAACTCGTCGTGATTTGTATTTACAACGTAGTCGATGATACCCGAGGTACTTCCAACATAATCTGCCTGCACCAAAACATCCTTGGTACACTCCGGGTGGGCTGCAAAAAGAGCATGCGGATGTGCCGCTTTTGCCTCCCTTACCTTGTCTGCTGTAATGGCGACATGGCGCGGACAACAGCCCGCATTTAAAATAATATTCTTTTCCGGCACCTGCTCTGCCACATACGATCCCAGATTGCGATCCGGGATAAAGAAAATATTTTTATTTGGCAGTTTGCGCACGATCTTCACCGCATTGGATGAAGTCACGCAGACATCCGCCATGGTCTTTAATTCCGCAGTCGAATTGATATAGCATACGACTGCCACATCTTCATACTGGGCTTTGACCTTTTCGATCTCCTCCCTGGTCGCCATATGTGCCATCGGACAGTCTGCCGTCGCATCCGGCATGAAAACACGCTTGTCCGGATTTAAGATCTTGGCACTCTCTCCCATAAACTCAACGCCACAAAAGATGATGCGGTCGGCATCCGTCTTTGTCGCTACCTTGCTCAAATAAAAAGAATCGCCGATGTAATCTGCAATATACTGCACTTCCTCATCCACATAATAATGCGCTAAGATAACGGCATTCTTTTCTTCCTTTAACCTGATGATATCCTCTACGATTGACATAAATTGCTCCTTTGTACTTCTTAATACTTTTCGAAGTATACCACACTGCTTGTCAGGTGACAAGACACATGTTTTTACATGTGAAAATATGGGCAAAAAAATAGCCGTTCTGTTTATGTTAAAGTCTACAGAACGACTATTCTTATCATAACTTATTTCTCTCGCATATTTCCTAAGAATTTCAAACTCTCTTTTGCCATTCTTGTCTGCGTTCTTCGATCTACCGCAACCAGCCCAAATTTCATACTATACGCTTTCTGCCACTCATAATTATCCATAAATGACCAGTAAAAATACCCTTTCACAGGAATGCCATCCTCCATACAGTGATGTACCCCAGATATAGCACGTTGAATAAACTCTATACGTAAAGCATCGTTCTCTGTCGCAACACCATTTTCAGTAACGTAAATATCCCCCTTAAATTCTTTTGCCACTTTTCGAATAATGTGTTCCAAAGCCTCTGGATAAAATTCATACCCTGACTGCGAAACGTCCGCTCCGGCAGGAACCGGTAATGACCCTTCTGATCCCACCAACTCTCTTGTATAATTTTGCACTCCTAGGAAATCATCATCCTTAATACCCGGAAGATAATGTAGAAATTCCTCATTCCATAATTCCAGTGCCTTTTCCTCTCCTCCTGGTAAAGATTGAAAATCATGTAAACTCAGGGTAATTCCTACTTTAATCTCCGGGAATCTTTCTTTAATTGCATCTCTGGCATGCTGATGCGCTAATAAGATCAACTCATCTCCTCGTTTCGTACATGGACTATGAAAATTATTAACTTTCATTCCTTCCGGAAGTTCAAACACGCTTCGGCTTTCCTCTTCCATGGCTTTTTGCATTTTAAGCATTTCCTGGACATCTATACCAATTTGCAAATTTCCAGATGCATTTTTATTATCTGCCTGTTTTGCCGCCTGTTCCTCTTGAAACATCATTCTCTTGGTAAAATTCTGCATAATTCTTGCAAACTGCAATCGCATATTTGCTTCATTAATTGTATTTATGTAAGATATGTCCTTTCCCAAGCGTTCAACTACATAAACTACATATTTTGTAAAATCTTCTACAATAGTTTCTGCTTCCCATCCACCTTTAGTAATAATCCACTTAGGACTACTAAAATGATGCAAGGTAACCATCGGTTCAATGCCGCGCTTCTTACAATAAGCGATCACTTTCCGATAATGCTCAATCTCGTCATCATCAAAAACATTTTCCTTAGGTTCAACACGCGCCCACTCAATAGAAAAGCGATATGCATTAAACCCGGCATCTGCCATCATATCTATATCCTGTTCATACCTGTGATAGTGATCCACTGCATCTAAACTTGGTTCTTCATACGAAGTATATTTCATATTTTCCATAACCCAACTATCGCTGTTTACGTTGTTTCCTTCCACTTGATGTGCTGCTGTTGCCGTCCCTAACAAAAATTTTTCTTCAAATTTCTTCATTCTAAATATCCTCCATTCTATGCATACGCGATTAATTTAACTTTTAACAAGGTTGGTTTATCAAACCTGCAACTTGCTGCTTCATCACCATTTAATCTCCGATATTTCCTCCATGTTCCATTTTCAAATTTTCCTTCTTCCAAGTAATCAATATCTACATTCATTTTGTTTGAATCTGTAGAGAAAAACGATAGCATACAACCATTTGCCACTACAATAAACTCATCTTCTGCCATTTGCATAGCCAGACATACACCATCCTTTCGATCAATAAATGGTGGCATTACCATAGTTGCAACCATTCCAAATCGTTCAAAAATCATCTTATTTTCTTCCGGTCGTTCTCCAATCACTGCCTGCAAGAGACTGCTTCCATATCGCTCCGTCAACCATGGCATCAAATCATTTAATGTCCTGTTAAACCAAGCATACTCCCCTGCATCCTGTGGTGTTTTATTTAATGGATCATCAATTTCTATTCCAAATAAATATCCATCCACAGCATCAAACGCATTCCCCATATCTTCAAAGGCAAAAGGCGCATAACCCATAGCGTGATAATGTCCGATACAATAGACAAGTCTCGGTCCTACATGACTATGTGGTGCCGTTTCCGGTATCAACAATGGATTACCCAATTTCATATATTCTTCACACGTCTCACAAAAGTCTGGAACATAAATATCTGCCGCATACACCTGAATATGCGGTGCACAATATTTCCACACTTCCATCACTCGTGCAACCGGTCCTCCACTTGGAAACATTCCCGGTTTTTGCCCTTTGCTAAGCCAGGCATTCACAAACAGCGGAACAGCATATTCTTTATAACCGGCTTCTGCCACATGTTCTACATAACTTGCCACATGATATGCATGAAAAATTTCTTCCGCAGCTGAACCAAACACCTCTGTCCATGTTCCGCTTTCTTTTCCGTTTTTTACCGCAATAGCAAGATCCTCGGACATGGTATCGGTTGCATTTTTCATGTAATCTGCAAATTCCTGTGGAACATTATTGTAAAACAAAGTATCCGCAGCATCAGAATGTTCTCTTGCTGCCCCCTGCAATCCCGGCTCATTCTCAACCTGCACCGCTACCACGGTTTTATCTTCATTATCAATCTTTGCTAAATGTCGCATAAACATAGAAAAGGCTCTCTGATCCGCACGTAAGGTTTCTTCGCAATGACAGGATAATGTTGTGTACGGCATTCCCTGAAAATTTTGCAACATCAACTTATGTTTTCCTTTTTCTACTTCTGCTCGTGCAAAACGTTGGGTATCTTTTTTTACCCACCCCGGTGCATACCAACATTGTGCATTTTTCCACGCTCCAAACCACAACAAGCCCAATTTTAACTGATATTTTCTTGCCTCTATAATGATCTGATCTAAGAGATCGTAAACAAATTTTCCTTCTTCCGGCTCAAGCATCTCCCATGTGATTGGTAGTAATACTGTGTTCAAATGTAATGCATTTGCCTTTTCATAAACCTCTCGTACTACTTCCACCGAAGATGCATTGGAATTATGGGTCTCCCCAGCCAACATAATAAATGGCTTGCCCTCTACTTCTAAATACGATTTCATTTTTACCTCCTATCAAATTTCAAACCATAACCAATCTAAACTTCCTGTACCTTTGAATGTAAAATATAATGCTTGTTTTCCTGCGGGCATCCGATACTCTCCTTCCCACACTTTCCAGCCTGTTGATGAATGTACCGAAACATTTCCACATGCTTCACCCCCTTTTGTTGTGCTAACGCAAAGACTTCCTTCCGCGTTCCCACGGACGCAAACTCTAAGCCTTCCCTCCGTTTCCATGTTAAAGTATTTAAATCCAGCCCATGTACCATCTTTTATATTTGCAATATGTTGATCAGGATCAGCATCACGATCTTCCCCATCCTGCGTAAAATAAGGATGTTCTTGTTTCCCATCCACCATATCCTTTTGATACATATAGACGCCATCCACACTATTTAAATTGCATGCTATTCTAGCTTCATATCTACCATGTCCTGCCAAGAGTTCTTTTTGCAATCCACAACTTGTGCGCTCTGCCTGTGGTATACGTCCATCCTGCAAAATCTGAATTTTTTCCGCACACATTTGTCTGCAATTACGACTTCTATTCGTGTGCCGATGATAAAAGATATACCATTGTCTATTAATACAACCCATGCCACCGTGCGTATTTCCTAAATAATCTCTCGCCTCCTTTTCTGAAACGATTCCAATATCCCCCAGATCAACCAGAACTCCTCCATAAACAAACGGTCCCAAGGGCGAATCACTAATGCCATAACACAGGTCATGACTTTGTTCCGAAGAATAAATTAAATAATACTTTTCTCCTATTTTTCGAGGACTACTTGCCTCAAAAAATGCATGATTTTCAAAGGATGTTCCTTGTGCCACGGCTTCCCCCGGCATTACTAAACACGGCTCACCCTTAATCGTCAAAAGGTCATCCTCAAGCTCCACACAATAGGCGCCATCTATTCGAAATAGCGTCTCTAAATGCTGTCTCATTGGCGCGGTACGTGGATGTGAAATGCCAGTATATAAATACACCCTTCCATTTTCGTCCTGCAACACACCCGGATCGAAATTAAACACATCCTGCATACGTGTTCCATACGCTACATTATTGGCATAATGCACATGACCATAAAATTCATATTTTCCACATGGTTTGTCGCAAACAGCAACAGATACCGTGGGAGACATATGAAGACAATAAAACAAATAATACCTTCCATCCCTCCCTCGTATGACATCCGGCGCAAACAAATGTTGTTTTCCTTCCTTATTTAGTGGATCCTGTGTAGCATGATAAATAATCCCTTCATTTCTCCACTCTCCCAAACAATCTACCGGCGCTGACCAACACACATAATCATTCAGGCAAAAATCATTACCATTAAACCTATCATGACTTCCATATAGATAAACCCTATCTCCAAAAACATGTGGCTCTCCATCAGGAATATACTCATAACTAGGCAAAAAAGGATTTACTGCTTGTTCCATTGTATTACCTCCCATATCTTGTAT
>CAVLBP010000096.1:0-8777 GCA_963661325.1 bacterium | reverse complement strand
ACTCCATGCTGATGTAAGTTCCGCGCCGCTCCTGGCAAAGATCCATGATGGCTCCGATGTATTCGCTCGTTACCATGATCTCTGCCTCTACGACAGGTTCTTCCATATATTCGATCTCTGACGGATCCGGCAGATTGGACGGATTGGTCAACTCGATCATGGTGCCATCCGTCTTATAAACACGATAAACTACACCCGGTGCCGTTGTCACCAGATCCAGATTGTACTCTCTTTCCAGTCGTTCCTGAATGATCTCCAGATGCAAAAGTCCCAGAAAACCGCAACGGAAACCAAAACCAAGGGCTACCGATGTCTCCGGTTCAAATTGTAAGGATGCATCATTTAACTGCAACTTTTCCAATGCATCTCTTAGATCCGGGTACTTTGCTCCATCCGCCGGATACAGACCACAGTAGACCATAGGATTGACCTTTTTATAGCCCGGCAAAGGTTTCTTACATGGGTGCTTCTTGTGGGTGATCGTATCGCCCACGCGGGTATCTTTGACATTCTTGATGCTGGCTGTCATATAACCAACCATACCGGCAGAAAGTTCATCGCAAGGAATAAACTGTCCTGCGCCAAAATAGCCAACCTCTACAACATCCGCCGTCGCACCCGTTGCCATCATAAGCACCTGATCTCCGGCACGAAGCGTTCCCTCCTTGATACGGCAGAACACGATAACCCCCTTATATGCATCATACAAAGAGTCAAAGATCAATGCCTGCAGCGGTGCCTTTGGATCACCGATCGGTGCCGGCAATTTGGTGACGATCTGCTCTAAGACTTCCTCTACATTCAGACCGGTCTTGGCAGAGATCAATGGGGCATCCTGTGCCTCCAAGCCGATCACATCCTCGATCTCATCTTTGACACGCTGCGGCTCTGCACTTGGCAGGTCGATCTTATTGATGACCGGCAGGACATCCAGATCATGATCCAATGCCAGATAGACATTTGCCAGCGTCTGTGCCTCGATTCCCTGTGCCGCATCCACCACCAGAATGGCGCCGTCACAGGCTGCCAGACTGCGCGATACCTCATAGTTGAAATCCACGTGTCCCGGTGTGTCGATTAAATTAAAAATATATTCTTCTCCGTCTTTTGCCTTGTAGATAATACGCACAGCCTGGGACTTGATCGTGATACCACGCTCGCGCTCCAGATCCATATTATCCAAGACCTGCGCCTGCATCTCACGGTCGGTAAGCAGTCCCGTCATCTCAATGATACGATCTGCCAGTGTTGACTTGCCGTGATCGATATGGGCCACAATACAAAAGTTACGAATTTTGCTCTGATCTATTGCCATGAAAATTTATCCTCCGCATTTCCTATCGAAAATTTGCTCATTTGGTAAGATTATACCATAGGAATACGCGTCTTCTCAAGTGTGCGATTGCCCCAACAGTACATAGGCAAGGATATTGGCAAGCGGATCCATGGCATTATAGACTTCCTCAAAGGTATTGGTCTGCGCTCCAACCTCGATCAGCATGGACTTGGGACACATATGCATATTATAACGATAGCCCTTCAAAAAGACCGGTCTGGTAAAGCCCGGATACAGTTCTGCCGCAGCGATCTGCATTTGCAGGGAAGTCGCCAGATTGTCCTGCAAATTGGGATTTTGCAGATGGTCGATCGGTCCGGTCGATGTCGTTCGGCTCAGCCCATTAAAGAACATGATCTTTGCTGTCTGCTTGCCACCTATATCCGTTACCAGATGGACGTCATCCCCCACACCGTCTCTATGTAGATCGATCACAACCTGTATGGTCGGATTGTCCGCCAAGACCTGTTTGATCTCCGGTTCCGCATTGGAGTAGGCATAATCCCGCCCATCGACATCGTATTTGCCCCGATGATGCAGAACCTGAATACCGTAGGTATCCTGTAAAAGGCTTGTCAGACGATCCCCCAGCCCCATGACCGTCATCCCTTCCGCCCCATCTGAGTCCACAAATCCTTCCTGTGAATGTGTATGGTAGATCAAAATGACCGGTCCTCCCACATTGGTATCAATGGTCAGGTCTTTGGCTAAAAGCTGCCCCGGATTCAGTTCCGAGGAATCGATCGTTGTCGTGCGGTCGATCCGATAAAAATTTTTGACCAGATAATCATAATCCAGCAACTTATCCCGATTGACCTCCACCTGCTTTGTCCAAACAGGTGTCGCTGCCGCCGCCACATTTTCTGCCCCAGCCGCAGCGATCGGATCCTGTGCCTCCGCTTCATCCCCATTTGCCTTCTGGTCGTCCGTACTGATTTCCAAGTCGGCATCCTGCCTATCTTCCTGCTTGCCGGAATTTTCCATAGCCGCCAGCAGGGTCAGTTCATCTTTTGCCTCATCTTCCCCATAGACATATGCCATGACCGGTGTTGCCAAGTCCATCTGCTGTAAAAGCAGGTCTGACAAAGATGCCTCTGTCGTCTGAAAGTAAAACACCGGTAGACATAATTTTAATAATTGATAATATAAAGACCACTTGGCACTCACAAATCTCTCCTTTTCCCCACGCACCAATATATGCATTTTTTCCGGAGATATGCCTGCCTGTGCCAAAGGGGGACGCTCCTTATGGCAAAAGGAACGTCCCTGCGGCTAGAATTTTGGGACAAATGTCATATTGAGTCCTTCCGAGATGGTAAAACTCAGGCGATTGACTGCCTCATCGATATCTTTGGAAGTCACATACATGGTATTTAACTTGGGTGAGATCAGGCTACGCACAGAGGCTTCCATCTCCTCCGGCTCCGATTTGTTTTCTTCCATCAGTCCCATACAAAAATCTGCAATGATGGTCGCCGCATCAACGACCGTCGGAATGCCGATTGCAATCACCGGAATACCCAGATGCTCCTCGGTAATGGCATTGCGGTAATTGCCGACACCGGATCCCGGAATGATGCCTGTATCCGTGATCTGGATCGTCCGGTTGAGCCTTTTGATGCTGCGCGCGGCAAGGGCATCCACCGCAATGACCAGATCCGGCTTGGTCTCGGCAACGATCCCGCGCAGGATCTCCACAGTCTCCATGCCTGTCTGCGCCATGACCCCCGGCACAATGCCGCTGATACTGCAACACTGATCCAGTTCCACCAGATACTTTCCGAACTCCTCCAAAAGATGTCTGGTGATAAACAAATGATCGATCACTTTGGGACCCAGGGCATCCGGCGTGACTTCGCGATTACCCAGACCAATAACTAAGATCTTGGCATTTCTATAGTCTTTTGGCAAAAAGGTCTTTAACTGCTCGGAAAAAATTTCCGAGATCTCCCGATGGTAGCCACTGTCTTCCTCCATCATCTGATCCGCCTCGATGCTGACATAAGTTCCCTTCGGTTTTCCCAGTGTCTTTGCCGCCTTTTGTGTGTCAATGCACACTTTTGTGATGATCACATCCTCGCCTCTCTTTTTCTTCTCCACCCGGATTCCGGATACTTCCTTCCCATCCGGTCGTTTTTCCGATGTTTCCACCGCAAGGTCTGTTCGAATCTGAAACATCCCGCATCATGCCCTCGTTTCTTCAAATCTTTTCCTTATTGTTTGCACTTTTTTATGAAATATGTATTGACAGACAAGGCTTACTGCTCTAAAATAATCTAGTATGTTTGTAACAGACTGTCCGTGTCCGGCTTTGTTACAACAGAGTTACTATTATTTTTATATCAAGACATTGGAGGTGTACAGATTGGCTAACATTAAATCTGCTAAGAAGAGAGTATTAGTTACAGAGATCAAGACTGCTAGAAATAAAGCAATCAAGTCTAAGGTTAAGACTTGTATCAAAAAGGTAGAAGCAGCCGTTGCTAACAACGATAAGGAAGCTGCTAATGAAGCACTCATCGTTGCTATTTCTGAGATCAACAAGGCAACAAGCAAGGGTCTCTACCACAAGAACAATGCAGCAAGAAAGGTATCTCGTCTTACCAAGGCTGTTAATTCTATTGCTTAATTTTTTTGAACATAAACAAAAAGAAACACCAGTACCGTCATACTGGTGTTTTTCTTTACGCATTTTTCCGGGTCAACTCGCCCATTTGATCATCAGCATCTCTACTGCCAACTGATCGTTGATCCGTCCTGTCTTTGCTCTCTCATCCAGATCTGCCGCATCTTCCAGTAAAGCCCGGATCTGCTCCATAGTAAAATTCCTTGCAAGTCCCAGATTCTTTCGCACAATAAAATCACGGATGCCCATCTTGCCTGCGATTGTCTGCGCATTCATCCCCTGCGATGCCATGTCTTTCATGACATACATCTGGTCAAACTGCCGGATGATCAGCGCCAGGATACGGATCGGCGGTTCCTTTGCCGCCAGCATATCATGGTATAGATCCAGTACCTTGGGCAGGTTCTTGGATGCCACAAAAGAGATCATGTCAAAGACCTTGGTGTGTACCTGCTTGGTACAGATCGCCTCTACATCTTCCAAAGTGATCCCGTCCTTATCATATACATAAGAGAGAAGTTTTTCTATCTCCATATCCATGTGATCCATGGAATCATTGCTGCGTTCAAAAAACTCATTCCAGGCATCCCGCGTCATGGTCTTTCCCGCCGCCTTGACACGCGCCATCATCCAGGAGGTCAGCATCCTCTCGTCCGGCATGGAAAAATCCACCGCACTGCCTGCCTTGGCGATCGCCTTGTAAGTCTTGGAACGTTTGTCCACGTCACTCTCCACAAAAACCATGCAGGTCGTCTCCGGGATATTGGAAAAATAATCTGCCAAAGTCTCCTGTGAAGACTTAAAGAAACCGGAATCCTCGACCAATACCACACGCCTGTCTGCAAAAAAAGGCATGGTATCTGCAAAACTGATGATCTCCTCTATGGAAGAATCCTTGCCCTCATACTTGGCAAAGTTCATGGCATCGCCCTGCCCCATGAGGGCTTTGGTCAATTTGTCCCGATATTGCTTCTTAAGATAATCCTCATCTCCATATAAAAGATAGGCTGCTTTAAATTGTCCTGTTTTGATATCTTCATCGATTGTTTTCATGCTTATTATTATACCCGATAACGTCTGAAAAAAAAAGAGATGTGACTTGCATCACATCTCTTACTAAACGCAATTTCAATTTTAGTTGTATTTACGTTTTCTAGCAGCTTCAGACTTCTTCTTACGCTTTACGCTTGGCTTTTCATAGTGCTCTCTCTTGCGGATCTCCTGCTGGATACCTGCCTTAGCACAGTTGCGCTTAAATCTACGTAATGCGCTATCTAAAGATTCGTTCTCTTTAACTGTTACACTTGACATAGTCTTACACCTAACCTCCCTCCAGTTGGGTATTGTGCATATTCAACTGTTTGGGTAAATATCTTTGCACAGTAAAATATTATAGCATAAAATAGCGACACGTCAACAGTTTTCTTCAGAAACTGTCAATTTCTTCAACAGTGGCGCGGTCCTAAGACAACTGTCCTGCAAGTGCATCTGCTACTGCTGCGATAGCATCCGGAATACCTGCCGGATTCTTACCACCAGCCTGTGCCATATTTGGGCGACCACCGCCGCCACCGCCTACAAGACCTGCGATCGACTTGATCAGGTTTCCTGCATGAGCACCTGCCTTCATGGCACCGTCCGTTGCCATAGCAACAAGGTTGACCTTGCCATCCTTTGCAGATGCAAGTACGATCACACCTTCACCCAATTTATTCTTGAGGTCATCGCCCAGATCACGCAGACCATTCATATCTACACCGTCAACAGAGGTCGCCAAAAGTTTCACACCGGATACTTCCACCACGGAATCCATAACATCGCCAAGAGCACTCTGTGCCGCCTTTGCCTTTAAGGATTCATTTTCGCTCTGGAGTTCCTTGACCTCAGCCATAAGTTTTTCCAAACGCTCTACCAGATTGGCAGGAGTCGCCTTTACGGTCATGGCAGCCTTTTGCATCTCTGCTTCCATATTAGCATAGTAAGCAAGTACATTATCTCCGGTCAGTGCCTCGATACGTCTGACACCGGCAGCGACACCATTTTCAGAAAGGATCTTGAATGCCATGATGTCCCCGGTATTGGCAACATGTGTACCACCGCAGAATTCCTTGGAGAAATCACCCATGGAAACCACGCGGACCTTCTCGCCATACTTCTCGCCAAAGAGTGCCATAGCACCGGTCTTTTTGGCTTCTTCTTGAGTCATGACTTCTGTTACGACCGGCAGATGCTCTGCGATCTTGGCATTTACCATATCCTCAACACGCTGCAATTCTTCCGGTGTCATTGCAGAGAAATGTGTAAAGTCAAATCTGGTACGCTCGCCGTCCTGGAAAGAACCGGACTGGGCTACATGGTTGCCCAGTACTTCCTGCAAAGCCCTCTGCAGCAAGTGAGTTGCGGAATGGTTGCGGCAGGTATTCATACGGTTAGTCTTGTCCACAGACAGGGTCACTTTCTGTCCGACCTCGATCATGCCCTGCTCCATATGTCCGACATGACCATACTTGCCGCCGACAAGTTTTACAGTGTCATCTACGATGAACTTGCCGCCATCTGTGTAGATCACGCCCTTGTCACCCTGCTGACCACCCATGGTAGCGTAAAATGGTGTCACATCACATACGATGGTTCCATTCTCGCCCTCGGCGATACGGTCTGCAAGTTCAGATACCACCTTGCCCTCGGCATCTTCCTTTGCCGTAGCAAGTACCGTCACCTTACCGATATCCTCTAACTTGTCATATCCGGTAAATTCAGATGTGATAGAAAGGTCTACATTTTCAAATACAGATGCGTCTGCACCCATATAGTTAGTCACTTTACGAGCGGCTCTTGCCTTCTGACGCTGTTCTTCCATACAAGCCTGAAATCCTGCCTCGTCATAAGAAAATCCCTTTTCTTCCAGGATCTCCTGTGTCAGGTCTACCGGGAATCCATAAGTATCATACAACTTGAAGGTATTCTCTCCGGAGAGTTCCTTGGATCCGGCTGCGACCATGTCCTGCTCCATCTGTGCTAAGATGGCAAGACCCTGATCGATGGTTTTATTGAACTTTTCTTCTTCTTCGGTCAGTACCTTGAAGATGAAATCTTTTCTTTCTTCTAATTCCGGATATCCATCCTTACATTCCTCAATAACCGTATTGGAAAGATTTGCAAGGAAAGTATCCTTGATACCCAGCATTCTGCCGTGACGTGCAGCACGACGGATCAGACGACGGAGTACATAGCCACGTCCTTCATTGGATGGCATAACACCGTCAGATACCAAAAATGTTGAGGAACGAATGTGGTCTGTGATCAGACGGATAGAAACATCATCCAAGGCATCTACCTGGTATTTCTTGCCACTGAGTTCGCAGATGCGGTCACGGATAGCCTTCATGGTATCAATGTCAAATACGGAATCTACATCCTGCATAACAACTGCCAGACGCTCCAGTCCCATACCGGTATCGATATTCTTCTGTTCTAACTCACTGTAGCCACCCTTGCCATCGCCATAGAACTGTGTAAATACATTGTTCCATACTTCCATGAAACGGTCACATTCACAGCCAACCTTACAATCCGGCTTGCCACAGCCGTATTTTTCACCACGATCATAATAGATCTCAGAACACGGTCCGCAAGGTCCTGCGCCATGCTCCCAGAAGTTATCACATTCTCCGGTCTCCGGATCACGATAAAAACGTGTGATCTTTTCTGCCGGTACACCGATCTTTTTGTTCCAGATCTCAAATGCCTCGTCATCCTCTCCGTAGATAGATGGATAGAGACGATCCGGCTCCATGCCGAGAACTTCTGTCAAAAACTCCCAAGACCATGTGATCGCTTCTTCCTTGAAGTAATCTCCAAAAGAGAAATTACCAAGCATTTCAAAGAAGGTCAGATGGCGTGCTGTCTTACCGACGTTTTCGATATCACCGGTACGAACGCACTTCTGACAGGTTGTCACACGACGTCTTGGTGGGATCTCCTGTCCTGTAAAATATGGCTTGAGTGGTGCCATCCCCGCATTGATCAGCAACAAACTATTGTCATTGTGTGGTACTAGGGAAAAACTCTTCATTGCAAGATGTCCCTTGCTCTCGAAGAACTCCAAGTACATTCTTCTTAATTCGTTTACTCCATACTTCTTCAAATCTATTTCCTCCAATGATTATTCTTCTGTTTTCTCTATATCTGCCTTAGCAGCCATCTTTGCATTTTTGTTTTTCGCTAATCTCACGCCAATGGCTCCACCAGCGATTGCTATCGCTGCCAAAATAACAAATAACAATAAATAGGATAAAAAACTATTTGCAACAGCCATGCTTTCTCCTCCTTAAAAACGAAGTTCTCATTAACTACACTATTATATTAAAAAGTGTCCATCTTTTCAATACGAAGACCTGAAATTCTTTCCCTTGACGCAAGTCCGATTTCGTACTATACTGGTGTGAGTACGAAATCGGACTTACAGGAGGTTATCATGTCAAAAGACCATTTATCCATCAATGATTCCCTGCAGGAATATAACCGTATCTACAAGGAACTCAATAAACTATACCATCAGGTAGCGCAAAAATTAGGGATCTCCGACAGTGCCTTTGATATCTTTTATACTTTGTGTGAATATGAAAACGGGTGCACCCAGAAAGAAATTTGCGACGTTACCTTTTTACCCAAGCAGACCGTTCATTCCACCATACAAAATCTAAAAAAAGAGGGATTGGTTACTTTTTTGCCTGGGAAGGGGCGCAGCATGACCGTCAGTCTGTCTCCCCTGGGAAGAGAAAAAATTTTATCCATGATGCAGCCCGTATTTGA
>CAVLBP010000095.1:8352-8878 GCA_963661325.1 bacterium | reverse complement strand
GAACATATACTGTCTGATTCTCGTCACTTATGATATAAAACAATAAATATGACTGATATATCTTTTTATGTATAATATATCCTCTGTACTTTATCCCTGAATCAGCAAATTTTAAAGGGAAGTCACCCATATTATTGACTTCCCTATTTAAATTCATATATAACTTATTTGCAGCATCCGGATTACATAAATCAACATGAATATACCTAACTAAATTGAATACATCATCCGTTGCTTCATCTGTGATTAGTACTCTATAACTCACTTTTTATCCTATCTCTGATAATCTGAAATGCATCATCAACGGTATGAAGTCGCCCTGCTTCCATGTCATCAATTCCTTTATCGAGATAAGAAAATAATGTTTCCATTGCTGTTCTATCTTCTACAACATTCATATCTTTTACTACAGCTTCCATGTAAAACATCTCCTTTCCTTTAACCTCAACTCTATTATAACCATCTTTCATGTAAAAGTATAGGTCATTCGTAAAATATTTTTCTGTTCTTTCAACTCCTCAAGGCT
>CAVLBP010000095.1:0-8342 GCA_963661325.1 bacterium | reverse complement strand
TTTTTCTCACAATTTCTCCATCAATGTAAAAACTGTAATTGTATTTTGTCATGAATTTCCTCATAAACTGGAAAATCCGATTGCTCCACTACACATTACACGCCAGTTTCAAGGCAAACCGCAAGCCTTCTTACATAGCCTACATTCTCCCTGGTGTCCTGACTTTCTGGAAGAATGTCTATCAAAAAACTCTAAAGGCTTAATTGTATTACAAACAATACAATATTTATACTCATCAGCTTCAGCAATATAGTCATCATGATAAATGGTAAATTCCCCTGTAGCAACTGATACAGGATTTCCATCTTCATCATTAACATCCATTGAGTAATCGTAAAACTTAGTTTCCCCTCCTGATTCATGAATATATCCACAAGTCGGACATTCTATACTAAAATCTTCTCCAATTTCATCTTCTCGAACAAATATAGACTCTGTACATTCTGGATTAAGGCATTGAAACCCCTTGAATACTACGTCCCCCATACCTTTAACATGATCGGCTCTTATCTGATTTGACTTGTTCACTTTACTATATGGTGATCTTCTTGACATACACACATCTCCTTTGTTTTTCTTTTCGTAATAAGTTGTATAGTCCTGATATAAACTCCAGTCACTTTTAGATTTCTGAAACCATAGTGTTCCTCCTTGACATCCATTTCGAGGTTACAACCTGCCTTTATCTAATCCACTGTCTCAATTCGTGACATCTAATCCGAGGTCACACCCCTACCCCTTAGATAAATTCCGATAGAGCGAAAATCACACGTATTGAGTGTTCGAATTAGATGTTATTGATTTTTGCAACCTCGAAAAAGCCTTTATTTCAAGCCTTTTTCAGCAACCCTTGACATCAATACAACCGTCTCCACATGCATGGAGTTGCAAAATTGGTCGACCGGACGCACACGCAGAACCTCATATCCATTTGCCTGCAAATATTTCAGGTCTCTTGCCAAAGTAGCGGAATCACAACTAACATAAACGATCCGATCCGGTGCCATGGCAACCATGGTTTCCAGGCACTTCTGGTCACAGCCCTTGCGCGGCGGATCCACCACGATCACATCCGGATGCAAGCCCTCATCGCCATCCTCTGCATGCTCTTCTACCCAAGCCGGCAGCACTTCCTCTGCCTTGCCCACATAAAAAGTCGCATTGTCGATCTGATTATTCTTGGCATTTTCTCTGGCATCCGCAATGGCTTCCGGCACGATCTCCACGCCATACACATGCTTTGCCGCCTGTGCCAAAAATAAAGAAATGGTCCCGATACCGCAGTAGAGGTCCCAGACGATCTCCTTGCCTGTCAGTCCCGCATACTCTAGGGCAAGACTATATAATTTCTCCGTCTGCACCGGATTTACCTGGTAAAAGGATTTGGGCGAGATAGCAAAAGTCACGCTCTCATCTGTCCTTGTAAAGGCACCTGTCTCTTCTTCTTTGACACGATAAATGCTATCGCTGATGCACAGATCTCCCCACAAAAGTTGCACCTTATCCCCAAGGATGCGGTTAGTCTTTTCCTTATTTACATTATAAGAAATGCTATGCATGCCCGGGATCTCCGCCAAATGCTCCACCAAATAATCTGCCTGCGGCAGTTTATCCCCGTTGATGATCAGACAGACCATGACTTGTCCACTGCGAAAGCCTTTGCGTATCAAAACATGACGCAATAGACCTTTGCCCGTCGTTTCGTCATAGGGCTTGATATGGCAGGCTTCCATATATTCTTTGATAACCGCTAAAACATCTGCATTCTCACGGACGCCCAGCAGACAGTCATCGATCGGGATGACCTGATGGCTCCTTGCTGCATAAAATCCAAAGACAATATTGCCGTCCTTATCATAGCCACAAGGAAACTGCGCCTTATTGCGGTAACGGAAAGGATCCTCCATCCCGACCACAGGCTCCATGACTTTTTCCACTTGTTCCTGCGAAAAGCCGCCGATCCGCCTTAAGTTATTTTCGACTTTTTTCTGTTTGAGAACCAGTTGCTCCTCATAACAGAGATTCTGGATCTGGCATCCCCCGCACTGTCTCGCTATCTTGCAGGGCGCCTCCACACGCTTCGGCGATGGTTTCACAATTTCAACAAGGCGGGCGTAGCCATAGCCTTTTTTCAGCTTAGTCACGCCCGCAAGAATCTCGTCTCCAATGACGGCATCCTTGACAAAAAAGGTCATCCCCTCATATTTGCCAATGCCCTCACCGCCGATGCCCATATCTTCAATTTTCAGGATAAAGGTATCATTCTTTTTCATATTATTCCTCTGTACTGGTCTTTCTGATATTGGAATCAAACAGACGGTTGAATCCCTGCCACTTGAGATCGCCTTCTGCCACATTGCCTAAGGCTTCTTTCATGGTCTCCATCTTGGCATCGATATTGTCCGCAAAACTAAGTGCCACCGCCTCTGCGATCGCAGGCTTCTTGGGTGAACCAAATTCCAATTCGCCGTGATGTGCCAAAATACAGTGGATCAGTTCTCTCGCCTTGATTTCCGGGAATCCCTCGATCGTATTGATGCACTCCTGCACCTTGGCAGCCCCGATCATAATATGTCCCAACAACTGTCCCTCATCGGTATAGTCGTTCTGTGGGAATGGCGAAAGTTCATCCAATTTTCCAATATCATGGAAGATAGCAGCAGTCAAAAGTAAATCGCGATTTAAGATTGGATAGGTCTGCGCGTAAAAATCACAATTCTTTGTCACACCCAGTGTATGTTCCAAAAGTCCTCCCACATAGCCATGATGCACGCTCTTAGCAGCAGAATGGAACTTAAAACGCTTGGCAAAATCCTCATCTGCAAAGAAACTTAAAAGCAACTGCTTCATATATGGCGCCTTGATCGTCCCGATAAATCCCAGCAATTCTTCGTACATAAGATCTACGTCCTTATCGGAACAAGGAAGATAATCTGCCGGTATGTATTCACCTTCCTGCGCAACACGCAGTCTCTTGATATTTAACTGGTAAGCGCCCTGGAAAGATGTGATATCTCCCTGCACCCAGATGTAATCCAATTCGTCATAGTCATCAATGCCCATAGAACTCGGCTCCCAGATCTTGGCATCCAATGTCCCGGTCTTATCCTGTAGCATCAGGCTTTCGTATGGCTTTCCTGCCTTGGTCAGCGCCGACTGCTTTTTGCGGCACAAATATATTTCATTGATTCTTTCTCCCTCTGTGAGGTCTTTGATAAATCTCATTACATTCTCCTCTTCTATGCAGAGCGTCTTCTTGCGGCTCATGTCTTTATATGCCGTTACGCCCTATATTTACTACATTCACGCAGTTTTTATTATACGGTTGAATGACTGGTCTTTCAATATATTTTTGTGTATAATACATTTTATGAATAAGAAAGCATTAAAAACACTCGAATACAACAAAATAATCGCTCTATTAGAGCAATGTGCCGGCAGCGCACAGGGAAAAGCATATTGCCGTGAACTCCTGCCCGTTTCTGATCTTTCACAGATCAAACGCATGCAGGCAGAGACCAAGGATGCCCTCAGCCGCATCTTCAAACGCGGAAGTGTCTCCTTCTCCGGCATTACGGATGTACGTCCTTTCCTAAAACATCTGGAGATCGGATCCTCTTTGACGATCTCAGAACTGCTGGCGATCGCCTCCCTTTTAGAGGTGACCAAGCGGGTCAAGACCTATGGACGCAGTGAAAATGACCTGTCGATCGCGAACGACCATCTGGCTCATTTCTTTAACGATCTGGAGCCTCTTACACCGATCTGCGAGGAGATCCGCCACTGTATCTTATCGGAGGATACTATCGCGGATGATGCCAGCCCGGGGCTGAAAAATATCCGCCGGCAAAAAAATGTGATCGGTGAGCGTATCCGCACTCAGATGAATACCATGTTAAATAATAACACGACCCGGTCTTACTTACAGGATGGCGTGATCACCGTCCGTGGCGGACGCTACTGTCTGCCGGTCAAGGCAGAATACAAGAACTACGTTCCCGGCATGGTACACGACCAGTCCTCCAGTGGCTCTACCCTATTTATCGAGCCTATGTCCGTCGTCAACCTCAACAACTCCCTGCGTGAACTGGAATTGCAGGAGGCTGAGGAGATCGAAAAGATCTTAGCCGACTTGTCCAACCTGGTCGCAGAACATACAGAGGAGATCTCACAGGACTTTATGATCTTGGCAGAACTGGATTTCATCTTTGCTAAGGGAGAACTCGCCCGCAAGATGAACGCCGTTGAGCCTGAGTTTCATACCGATGGCATCATCCATCTGCGCGCAGCAAGACATCCGCTTTTGGATCCAAAGCAGGTCGTACCGATTGATCTGACACTGGGCAAGGATTATAACCTCCTTATCGTGACCGGTCCAAACACCGGTGGTAAGACGGTCTCCCTCAAGACCTGCGGGCTTCTCAGCCTGATGGGGCAGGCAGGACTGCATATCCCGACCAAGGATCGAAGCCAGTTGGCTGTATTTGATGATATCTTTGCCGACATCGGAGATGAGCAGAGCATTGAGCAGTCCCTCTCGACTTTCTCCTCACATATGACCAATATTGTGCATATCTTACAGGAAGTAGAAAAATCCAGTGGACATTATCTCTGTCTTTTCGATGAGTTGTGCGCCGGTACAGACCCAAAAGAAGGCGCAGCTCTTGCGACTGCCATCTTATCCAGTTTACATGAACGCGGTGTCCTCACCATGGCAACTACCCACTATAGTGAACTGAAAATGTACGCTTTATCCACACCGGGCGTAGAAAATGCCTGTTGCGAATTTTCCGTAGAGACCCTGAGTCCGACCTACCATCTGCTCATCGGTATTCCGGGAAAGAGCAATGCCTTTGCCATCTCCAAAAAACTCGGGCTGTCCGATGACCTGATCGCAGATGCCAAGACTCATGTCACGGAAGATGATCAGAATTTTGAAGACCTCATAGTCGATCTGGAACAAAGACGGGTCGCTATGATGCGTGACAGTGAGGAAATTGCAAGACAAAAAAGAGAAATCGCAGATCTGCAAAAGAAGTTAAAAGAGCGTGAGGAACGACTAAATACTTCCAAGGATAAAATCCTGCGTCAGGCAAATGAGGATGCTTCCCACATCTTACAGGAAGCCAAGCAACTTGCAGACGAGACCATCCGCGACTTCAACAAATACAGTCATTCCAACCCGGACATTGCCAAGATGGAAGCCAAACGTGCGGCTGTCGGCAAGAAATTGGCGGACAGCCGCCAGAAAGCCTCTGTCGGTGGTAAAAAGGCAGAGAAACCAAAGAACCACAAAGTACCAAAGAACCTGCGCGTAGGAGATCCGGTCAAGGTGCTCTCCATGAACATCAACGGTACCGTCTACTCCCTGCCAAATGCCAGAGGTGACTTGCAGGTGCAAATGGGCATTATGCGTTCCAAGGTCAACATCAATGATCTGGTCCTTTTGGAAGATAATGATACGGCTGCCAAGACGACCGGCAAAAAGAGCCGTTACACAGGCAATGGCGGCTTTAGCAAGGCTGCTACCATCTCTCCGGAGATCAACCTATTGGGATTAAACGGCGATGAAGCCGTAGCCAAACTGGATAAGTATCTGGATGACGCCTATGTATCCCATTTAAAATCTGTCCGTGTCGTCCACGGCAAGGGAACCGGTGCGCTGCGTAAGGCAGTACATCAGTATTTAAGAAAACAAAAGATCGTCGACGAATTCCACCTCGCCGAATTTGGTGAAGGCGATGCCGGTGTCACGATCGTCACTTTCAAATAATTTCATTTAAAACGCCAAAAAACCTCCCGCAGCATTTCAAACTACGGGAGGTTTTCTTCGTTCATAAATAGATTATACTAACTCAAGAACTACTTCTAAAGCACCGTCACCCTTACGAGGTCCGATCTTTACGATTCTTGTGTAACCACCGTTACGGTCAGCATACTTAGGAGCGATTTCCTCGAATAACATCTTAGGCATATCAACTTCCTTGATTTCCTTCTTAGTCTTACCAGCAGACTTTACAGGATATAATACCTTAAGCATTTCTCTTCTTGCATGAAGACGGGATGGCTGATCCTTCTTGATCTTCTTTTCTACTGTATCATATACAGTAACCTTCTTGCCATCAACAACTTCCTTTACACGCTTGCCGTCTTTGTCCTTGCGGGCAACCTTAGCCTGTACGGTAACTTCATCGAAGTTGTCTTTCTCTCTAACAGCCATAGCAATGATACCTTCAGCGATTTTCTGAACTTCCTTTGCCTTAGCCTCTGTTGTAACGATTCTTCCATGATATAAAAGGTTTGTAACCTGATTTCTCAGTAATGCCTTTCTCTGTGAAGATGTTCTGCTTAACTTTCTATACTTTGCCATTTCATTTTCCTCCTTATGTGATGGCTCACTTCGCGATGCCTTTTGGTCTTATTCGCGAGGTGCATGGTATGCCATCCATGATATTATGAGAGTTCCATGCCTTTTGGTCTTACCGGTTCTCCCTATGTGACTTTTATTCGTCTCCAGTTCTAAGCTGGAGTCCTAACTCGCTTAACTTACCTAATACTTCTTCCAAAGACTTACGTCCAAGGTTACGAACCTTCATCATATCATCTGCTGTCTTGTTGCATAACTCTTCAACAGTGTTGATGCCTGCTCTCTTCAAGCAGTTGTAAGAACGAACAGATAACTCTAATTCGTCGATGTTCATATCCATGACTTTGCCCTTTGGATCCATTGGCTTGTCAGCCATAACCTGAGCCTCGATTCCACGATCAGAAAGATCAATGAAGAGGCTTAAATGCTCATTTAATACCTTAGCAGCTAAACTTACTGCCTCGTCTGGCTGAATTGTACCATTTGTATATACGTCCAAGGTAAGTTTGTCATAGTCAGTAATCTGACCTACACGAGTATTCTCAACCTTCAGATTTACTCTTTCGATTGGTGTGTAGATAGAATCAACAGCGATAACACCGATCGGTGTGTCCTCTGACTTATTCTTATCTGCGCTGATATATCCTCTACCCTTCGTAATGGTCAACTCCATGTAGAGTTTGCTGTCAGCACCACCATTTAAATTAGCGATCACAAGATCCGGATTCATGATCTCAATGTCAGAATCCACCTGAATATCACTTGCTCTTACAACACCTTCGCCCTCGAACTCAATGTATGCGATCTTCGGGTCATTGCTTGCGCTGTTGTTACGGATTGCAAGATTCTTGATGTTCATGATGATCTCTGTCACATCTTCCTTAACACCAGGGATAGATGAGAACTCATGTAATACGCCTTCGATTTTCACCTGACTTACTGCCGCACCTGGCAATGAAGAAAGCATGATTCTTCTAAGTGAATTACCAAGTGTAGTTCCGTAGCCTCTCTCTAAAGGTTCTACAACAAATCTTCCATACTTTTTGTCTTCTGAGATTTCAGCAATCTCAATGTTTGGTTTTTCGAAATCGAACACTAGGTGGCCCTCCTTATACTGGTTTACCTTGCTAAATTGTGTCTAATTACTTAGAGTACAACTCGACGATAAGCATTTCATCGACTGGTACGTCGATCTGCTCTCTTGTAGGTAACTCTTTTACAGTTCCCTGTAACTTCTCAAGGTCAACATCGATCCAATCCGGAACGAGTCTGCCATTTGTTACCTCAACGATATCCTTAAATCTCTGAAGGCCCTTCTTTGCTTCGCGAACTTCGATCACATCGCCAGCCTTTACCAAGTATGATGGTACGTTTACAGGCTTGCCATTAACCAAGAACATCTTGTGGTCTACAACCTGTCTAGCTTCTCTACGTGTTCTAGCAAATCCCATACGGAATACAACATTGTCCAGACGGCTCTCAAGGATAGTCATAAGGTTTTCACCAGTCATACCCTTCTTTCTGTCTGCAATGTCAAAATAGTTATGGAAAGGCTTCTCTAATACACCATAGATAAACTTAGCCTTCTGCTTTTCTCTCAACTGGAGACCATACTCAGAAGTCTTTCTTCCTGATCTCTTTAACTGTCTATTTGATTTTTTATCCACTCCTAAATATACAGGATCCAAACCAAGTGATCTGCATCTTTTAAGAACTGGGGTTCTATTTACTGCCATCTTAGATTATCCCTCCTATTAAACTCTTCTACGCTTTGGTGGACGACATCCATTATGTGGTACTGGAGTTACGTCTGTGATGCTGGTTACATCGATTCCGCATGCAGAAAGTGCACGAATTGCTGCTTCTCTGCCTGATCCTGGTCCCTTAACCATAACATCTACTGTCTTTAATCCATGAACGAGAGCAGCCTTTGCTGCTGTTTCAGCTGCCATCTGTGCAGCATATGGAGTAGATT
>CAVLBP010000094.1:0-8988 GCA_963661325.1 bacterium | reverse complement strand
GAATTTGCCACCGTATAAAGGACACGGTGCATAGCCTCTCTCGCATAATGATAGGTTGCTATATCATTTTTATCAAAGTCAAATCGTGCAGAATCTGCCAAGTAGGTCAACTTGATGTCTCCGCCTGCCTCGATCATCTGGTAACCATCCATGAAGACACCGGTATTGGCATTGTCTGTGATCATCATGCCGTTGAATGCCCATTCATTTCTGGCAATGCCGGTCAAAAGGTTGTAACTTCCACCTGTCCAGGTATAACCAATACGGTTAAATGCAGTCATGACTGCCTGACATGCACGGATCTGTCTGGTCGCATTCTCATAAGTACCATCGCTCTTTTGCTCCAGATAGTTGAGTTCTACGTCGCCCAATTTCATGCACATCTCAAATGGCTTTAAGTAGATCTCTCTTGCAGACTGCTCATTGAGCCATGTTGCAAGTCCGTACTGTCCGTCACGGTCGCCTCGGTGATCTTCCTGATCATTAAAGGCAAAGTGCTTGATATAAGCATATACACCCTTGGTCGCTGCGCCGTAAACCTGATTGGATGCAACAGCACCGGAGAGGTAAGGATCCTCGGAATAATACTCACCATTACGTCCCGAGAACGGTGTACGATGGATATTCATAGATGGTGCATACCAGCCGTCCATACCACCGATGATCGCTTCATTACCGATCATGGTTCCCATTTCTCTTGCCAGTTCCTGATTCCAGGTCTGTGCCAGCGTCATGGAGTTCGGGTAATATTTTCCGGTTCCGCCATAGATCAGTCCGTTTGCGGAATCCGCATCGGTACAGAATGGCATATCAATGGAATCAATATACTCAATACCATAACCGGAAAGTCCGATCGTATTGTAGTAATCTTCATAAGTCAATTCGTCCAGAAGGTCATCCCACTGTGGATCATCAAAATCAAGTCCACGCATCTGGATCAGGGTCAGACCGTTTTTCTTTCCGTAAACGATCTTGTCATCAAACTTGGATGCATCGACCGGTGATCCGGAATCAAAGGAATCTAACGCCTCCAAACCGTCTGCATCAATGGTCTTGCTGTAGACATAAGATGCAGGATTGCCGTCCTTGTCACTGCCGTTGATCTCATTGCCCCAGGTACTGATCTCATCTGTCGGCTCCCCATCATGTGTCGGGAAAGTGCCCGTCCAGTCATTTCTGGTCAGATAGGTCACATCGCCCTTGGCATCATCCAACTGGTTGGTGATCTCTGCACCACTGTAGGTATCCTTGGCATAAGTGGTCAGGTCAGTGTCTGCATTCTCCGGCTCATAAGTGGTCACCATGGAAGCATCCCCTGCCTCTGTCATGCCATCTGCGGTTGTCTTGCCTTTTGCTGTCAAAATATTGTTAATGGCTTCATGTGCATCTTTGGCTGCCGTGATGTAATATGTGCCTGCATCTAAGATATAGGTCTTTGCCCCATTGGCATCATATGCCTTGAACTGTTCTTCATCAAAGGTCATGGTGACAGTCTCTGATGCTCCCGGCTCCAGGACAGATGTCTTTCCATATGCCAACAATTCTACAGACGGCTTCTCAACGCCGTTTTCCTTATCGTAATCGGTATATGGGCTTTGTGCGTAAAGTTCTACGACATCTTTTCCTGCGACAGATCCTGTATTGGTCACTTCGACGGTTGCGGTTGCACTGCCATCTTTCCAGGTGATCTGTGGTGCGCTCCAAGAGAAAGTCGTGTAGGAAAGTCCATAACCAAACGGATAGCACACTTCAGAAGCATAGTCATAATCTCCTGCATTGCCCTGTCCTAATACCACATCTTCATAACGTGTCTCATAGTAGCGGTAACCGACATAGACACCTTCTTCATAACTAACATAGTTATATTTGGTTGCATCGCCGTTTTCATCATAATACTGATAATCACCAAAATTCTGTGCAGCCGGTGATGCAAGAGCATCTGCTGCAAAAGTATCTACGGTTCTGCCGGATGGGTTGACCTCTCCGCTCAAGATCTTTGGCAAAGAAGAAAGACCACTCGGTGCTAAGACAACAGACTTGATATTGGCATAATCATTGACCCAATCCAACTCTAAAGCTGCATTGGAATTGACAACCAATACAACATTGTCAAAGTTATCATTTAAGTAAGATAAGATCTCCAACTCCACAGAATCCGGCTCCAGATAAGACTTGGTCTGGTCTTCTGCCTTGTCTGTATGATTATACATAGAACGCGGCATATCACGACCTTCGCCAGCCACTCTCTTTAAGACATAGACTGCGGTCGTACCGGAAAGGCTGTCTACCACCTTGTCGTCTGCCGTGATCTTTTCCAATGGGCACTCATTGATGGCAAAGTCTTCCTCATCACCAAAACTGATAGAGCCTGTGCCAAGTCCATAAGATGATCCGTCACCCTTGTCGTAGAACTTCCACAGGGTCTTATTGACAGTGTAACCATCTGCTTCAAAATCCTCTTTCAGACTGCCGCTGCCGTATCCCATGATACCGGCATGAGTTGTGACGGTAACAGAGTTTCTGCTAAAGAAACTGATCGGCGTATCCTTAGAAAGTGGAAGTGCATTGTCCTCATTTTTCAAAAGCACAATTCCTTCATCCGCGATCTGGTCTGCCAGCGCATCTTCTGCCGCGCTCATCTCATCCTCCGAATAATCACTCTTGTTATAATCCAGATCCAATCCCTTGGTATCTACGCCGGAGTTGTCGATCACAGAGTCATTGGCTCCCATCATAGCGTTTACCATACGATTGTTATCGGTCAAAAGAGTGTTTGCAGCCACGATCGCTGCGACCATGACCGCGATCAGTATCAATGATATGACGGTCTTAATGATCTTGCTTCGTTTGGTCGGCTGCTTCTTTTCCTTTTTCCTCATAACGAAAAACCTCCTTCTTACATTTTGCGGTAACGCGCAGGGCGCTACCCCATCTTTGTAAGAAAGAGGTTAGCATATATTTTGTTTTTGTGAACAATGTGTGTCCTGTTCTGTCATTTTTGTGTCGTAATCGGTCTATCGGCTCCGTGGGATGGTAATACGAAGGACAAAGATATCCTGCCCGGTCTCCAAGGTCAAAAAGCCGCCATATTTCTCCGCCATGGTGCGGATGCTCTCCATGCCAAAGCCGTGATAGTCCTTATCTGCCTTACTGGTCTGGGGCAGACCATGCTTAAAGTGCAGTGCCTCGCTATATGGGTTTTCGATCTGGATAAAGATCAGATTGACCTTTTCATGGATCAGGATACTGATGCAGCGTTTTTCTTCCTCCACCTTGCGGTTTGCCTCAATGGCATTGTCCAGTGCATTGCCAAAGAGGGTATAAATGTCAATGGCATCCATAAAAAAGAGGAGTTTGCCATCAATGATCCCGTGCATGCGGATGCCGTTTTCCTGACAGACCAGGCTCTTTTCCGTCAGAACGGTATCCAGAATAGGATTGCCGGTATGTAAGATGGAATCATAGATCATAACAGATTTTTCGATGGAGTCCACGACCTGACGGCGCTCCTCGGAATCCGTGATGTTGCGGAGTCCTGCGATCTGGTGTTTCAGGTCATGGCACTTACGGTTGATCAGTTCAATGTTCTCTTTGGAGAGTTCATACTGTGCCTTATTCATCATAAAAAGCTGCTCCTGGGTTGACATCTCTTTTTGCAGATGCCACTGTCCCATGTAATTGCGCTGGTTGATCATGACGAAAAGACAGCAGACCAATCCATAGATCCCGTGCAGCGTCCGAAATCCCCAGAAAGATGATGCCAGGCTCATGACAAGCACGATAAATAAGGTAACCAGCGTCATCCAAAGCGAGGTGATGGCATCTGTCTCATAATGACGATTTTGTACCATCTTCTTGGCAAAGAAGAAGTAAAAAAAGACATATGCCCCCAGATGGATGAGCAGGTAGCAAAGATGGGGGCTTTCCGCGATCTGGCTATGAGTCACACTGTTGATCAAAAGGCGGATGCAATATGCCACATGCTCGGTCGCATAGCCCATCATGACACATAATATGGCTTCTTTGAACGTCATCTCATAGCAAAAAAGAATGGCAAGCAGCATCGCCACTAATAGGACTGCATAAAGAATGGCATAGACAAGCAAAGATGCCAATGCCGCCAGATCCCCATGTCCCGGGATTGGGATACGTCCTGCCAGATTCGGGAAAAACTGCATCCACACAGCCTCAGCAAACAAAAGCAGGATGCCGGTCAAAAGACAGCGCCAGCCTCCACCCTTTCTTATCCGCAAAGGAAGGACATAGATCAGGACTGCCAAAAATAATTCCATAGGAAAGATAAATTGATGTAAAAATGCTAACATAATGCCTCCTTATGCATCATAACCCGCTTCTAAAAACCGGCTGAGTTCCTGCAAAAACGGCTTCTTTCTGGATCTGGAAAAAGGCAGATGATAACTTCCTACCTGCACGTCATCCTTATCCACACTGATCACATTTTTCAGATTGACCAGATATGCCTGATTGCAGCGACTGAAGTGATAGTCAGCAAACTCTTTTTCCGCTTCTGCCATGGAGGAGCGCATGGTGTAAGTCTCGTGAGCGGTCACATAGTAGACATTATGATTGCGGACTTCAATATATAAAATATCGTCCGAGGACACCTTTTCCTTGCGTCTATCCTTTTGTAACATGACATATTTCTTTTTGCCCTGCTTTTCCACGACACCGATCGCCTTGGTCAGCTTTGGCTCAAACCTGCCGTAATCGATCGGTTTTAATACAAAGTCCAGCGCATCCACTTCATAACCTGCCACCGCATACTGCGCCATGGTGGTGATAAAGATAATGACGACCGCCTGATCCATGCTGCGGATCTTTTTTGCCGCCTTCATTCCATCCAGATGCTTCATCTTGATATCCATAAGCAGAATATCAAAACCGCCGTGATAGTCATCTACCAGATCCATCCCATCGGAAAAAACGCTTGTGGCAATATCGGCAAAATGTTCACTGCGATACCGTTCAATATAAGAAAGCAAGGTATTCTGATATTCTTTTTCATCCTCTACGATTGCGATTCGTATCATGTAAAATCCCCCAAAATCGTTTAATTCTTTGCAAATTCCGGTCTGCGCATCTCAAGAACAACCAGTATTGTGCAGACGATCGTTGCCACCAGATCAGCGATCGGTCCCGCATACATGACCCCATCGATCCCCATAAAACGTGGCAGGATCAGAAGCAGGGGCAGAAGAAAAATGATCTGCCTTGTCAGCGACATAAAGATACCCTTTTTCGGTTTACCGATCGCCGTGAAAAAGTTGGCTGAGATCGGCTGCATAAAGCACAGGCAGATAAAGAAGAGATACTTGCGGAAGAAGTTCACTCCAAAATCAAAGTAGAGTTCCGATCCATTACCAAAGATGGAAATGATCTGTCTCGGAAATGCCTGGAAAAGGACAAAGGAGATCACGCAGATGACAGCGGCAATGCGGATCGCCATAAAATATGATCTCTTCACACGTCCATACTTCTTCGCCCCATAGTTGAAACTGACAATCGGCTGCAAGCCCTGGGAAATACCGATGACAAACGCCATGACGATCATAGATACCTTGGCAATGATACCGGAGCAGGCGATCGGGATAGACTCGCCGTAGATGGACAGACCGCCATAGTATTTGAGGGTACGGTTGAGCACGATCTGTACCAGCATCATTGCCAACTGGTTAAAGCAAGGTGCCGCCCCAAGCGATACGACCGAAAGGACGACCTCAGCCTTTGGCAGGAAGGCATCCTTATGCAATGGCACGGTCTTATAATGTGACAGATAAAGGATAACCATGATACTGGCAATGACCTGTCCGATCACGGTTGCAGCAGCGGCTCCTGTCATGCCCCAGCCAAAACCAAAGACAAAGAGGGCATCCAGGACCGTATTTACCACGGCACCGACAATGTTGATCGCCATGGTCATCTTTGGGCTGCCGTCTGCACGCACCAGATGTCCGCCCCCGGTAGACAGGATCAGAAAGGGAAAGCCCAATGCCGTGATCCTCGTATATTCCATAGCATATGGCAGGACTTCTTCCGGTGAACCGAAAAAGCGCAAAAGCGGCGCTAAAAATAAAAGTGTGACTGCGGACAAGACAGCGCCCAAGACCAGCATGACCGTTGCCGAGTTGCCTATATATTTTCCGGCGCCCTTAGAGTCTCCCCGCCCCATGGCAAGATTAAAGGTAGATGCACCGCCGATCCCCATCAAAAGAGCGATCGCCACGCAGGAAGTGTTGAGCGGGAAGGCGATATTGGTCGCCGCGTTTCCCAACTCTCCTACCGCATTACCGATAAAGAACTGGTCTACAATATTATAAAGGGAAGATACCAGCATGGCGATAATGCTAGGGATAGCAAACTGGCGCAGTAGTTTATTTTCCGGGACATATCCCAAAGGATTGTCCGATCTGATTTCCTTTTCCATAAATATAACCTCTTTTCCATTTTATTTTACACAAATTCCTCTGATTTACCAACAGGAATAGCCAAATAAAAAAGAAGCACACCCTAAGGATGTGCTTCCTGACAGCGAACCGTTTCTTATAACTTCACATGTCTTTTCAAACGCTTGGTAAGGATCAAAGCAATACCAATCTTGCAGAGATCCGGGATGATAAACGGAATGACGCACCAGCCAAGTACGGCAACGATGCCGACAGCACCTGTATTTGCAGTGTAAGCGATCATGAACCACATAGTTCCAAAAGCGTAACATACGATCAGACCTAAGACCATAGAAAGACCTAAGACCCATGTCTTTTCACCAAACTTCGCCGTGATAGCCCACATAACAAGGGCAGAGAAAATAAAGCCAACGATATAACCGCCGCTATTGCCGAGCAATGCGCCGATACCACCGGAAAATCCGGCGAAGACCGGAACGCCAATGGCTCCCAATAATACATATGTCAAAACGGCGATCGTTCCTCTTTTTCCACCCAAAAGACCGACTGCCATAAAGACTGCAAATGTCTGTAAGGTAAATGGAACTGCTGCCGGAATGGAAATCCAGGAACAAATTGCCATAACCGCAACGAAGAGTCCTATATACGCGATGTCTACGGTACGAAGTGCTGTTGTTTTTGCCTGTGCATTCATGATAACTTCTCCTTTAACTTGTCTTATTTATAATTTTTCCTTACTCAGAATAAAAGATTGTTTAATCTTTGTCAAATTACATATTCCTATTTTGACTATTAATATTTCTTATAGTATCTTATCTTTATGATCTTTAGCACCTATGACAGCGCAAAGAAAGGATGATTCTATGTTAGTAAGCAAATATTTTGTCTGGTTCATTATATACAGTTTTATGGGCTGGATCTATGAATCCACCTACTGTACCATCCGCAAGCATCACTGGGAAAACCGCGGATTTTTGCATGGTCCCATCGTTCCCATCTATGGGATCGGTGCCCTGCTCGCCTCCATTCTCTTTTCAGAACTACCGATGGCCGGTATGCAGGAAGCCAGCAACTTAAAGATCTTTTTGATCTGCTTCTTTGGCAGTATCGTTTTGGAATACTCGACTTCCTGGGCTCTGGAAAAACTTTTCCACGCTTACTGGTGGGATTACAGCAATGTCATCTGTAATATCAATGGTCGTGTCTGCCTGCCGGCATCCATCGGCTTTGGACTGGCGGGTATTCTGGTCGTCCGCGTCATTTATCCTTTGGTCAGCAGCATGACGCACGATACCAATGTCTATCTGATGGAAGCCCTGTCTCTGGTCTTTATGTTTTTATTCGGCATGGATATGGCTCTGACTGTCTCTGCCCTGACCAATTTTGCCAAGAACTTCAACCGGATCGAGACCGAGATCAATGAACAGATCGCAAATGCCTATGAAAAACTGGATACCAAGGCATCCGATGCCATCGGCAATATGATTGAAAGATCCGAACAGCTCCAGGAGGGCGCTTTTGTCCGCAAGGAACTGGCAGAAGAAAAGGCAGCCGCCCTGCGCGACCGCCTGACAAAAGAGCGTCTGGAAAGCCTCTTCCTCTCCTCATCTGCTGCACAAAAGAGTACCCTGCTCAGTATCCAGGGCTTCAAGCGCACAAAGCAGGGCAATGAATTACGCCAGCGTATGCGCACCATGATCGACGAGAAACGTCACAACAAACAAAAATAAATCTTATGCCGGGAATACAATGGTGATCGTAGTTCCCTGGTCCGGGGCAGAATCCACACGCACTCTGGCGCCGTGTAATTCTGCTCCGTGCTTTACAATGGAAAGTCCAAGACCGGTACCGCCGGTCGCACGGGAATGACTCTTATCCACGCGGTAAAAGCGTTCAAAAATACGTTCCTGTTCTGCCAGTGGAATACCGATCCCAGTATCTGCCACACTCCAGCAGATCCCTTCTTCGGTCTCCTCCGTCGTAATGACCACAGATCCCTCATCTTTATTGTAATGAATGGCATTATCACATACATTGTAGAGCATTTCATAAATGATCTGCGGCATGCCACTGATGGATAAACGTTTGCCCTGATAAGAAATGGAAATATGGCGTTTCTTTGCCGCAGGCTGTAAAGTCTCTATGATCTCCTTGCTCATCTCGAACAGGTCAATCGTCTCCTTTTCCAGTTCCAGATTTTCATCATCCAGCTTTGACAGACGGATAATATCCTGTACCAGTGTCGTCAGGCGGGCTGCCTCCTGATAGATCCTGCCGGCAAACTCTTTCTGGTCTTCCGGCCGCACGATCCCGTCTTTTAAAAGTTCAGCATAACCCGATATAGACATGAGCGGTGTCTTTAATTCATGTGATACATTGGCAGAAAATTCCTGCCGCATATTCTCCAGTTGCTTTTTCTGGGTCACATCCATGATAAAGATCACAACACCGGTGTTTGTGCCGTCCTGGATGACCGGATTTCCATGCAGTTCATAGGTCACATCATCTATAGTCATATGTTTGACCATGTCTTTTCCGGCAAGTGCACCGTCCACCACTTCCT
>CAVLBP010000093.1:0-9173 GCA_963661325.1 bacterium | reverse complement strand
CAATGCTTGGTGCAATGCCGGGAACCGATTTCGTGGATGAACCTTCCGATACAGAGAAGATCACGATAGCAGTGGATATCGTATGTGGTATACTGATCGCACTCCTGGCAGTGACGACTGTACTTCGCTTTGTACCGAGAAAGAAGAAATCATAATTTTAATATGAAATCAAGTGGCTTTCTGTCCGTTAGGACAGGAAGCTTTTTGTGTGCCGGCGTGAGAAGTGCTGAAGCACATTTTTTATATGTGCGGGATCCGGCACCAAAGGTTAGTGTGGACTTTTCGAAGTGATATCCGTATAATAAAAGATAAAGTTACTTTGAAAATTAAGAGTGTAGTGGATCATAGAGGGTGATTTTGTGGTTTTGAAAGAGATATTAGTAGCAAATGGCAGTGCGATCTTAATGATGGTATTTTTGTTGGTTTGCAGAAAAAAGAACAGGGAAAGTATGCATGCAGAAGATCGGATATATGATGGCATGGCACTTATCAATCTATGTGGTGCACTGATCGAGACAGTTTCTTTTTTGATTGACGGATGGGGTTTTGCTGGTGGACGTTTCCTGAATTATCTGACCAATACCCTGTGTTTTGTATCTACTGTAAGTATTGCCTGCCTTTGGTGTGCCTATGTGGATCTTCGTATTTATCGGAGTTATAAGAGCCTGCAGCGAAAGATCAAGTGGATCATGCTTCCCTGGTTGATCGAGATGGTGCTGCTGATCTACAATCTGTTTGATACAGGCATCATGTTTCGCATTTCGGCGGATAATGTATACCAAAGAGGCAGTTTTGTGGTCATTGGCTATATATCCCTGATCATTTACTTTGTTTATAGTGTTTTTCTGGTATATCGTTCTAAGCGACAGGGGATCAATCTTAATTTTTTCCCAGTCCTGTATTTTGTCGGACCGTGTCTTGCCGGTGTTCTTATCCAGCTGTTTAACTATGGTATCTCCACATCCTGGCTGTCGGTAGCGATCGCTATGCTTTTTGTACAGATGCAGGTATATTCAGAGTCCTTGAATATGGACGAACTGTCTGGTCTTTATAATCGCAGGTACATGAATGGTATTATTGCAGGACAGGCACATTCCGGTGCTTGGAAAAAGTCCTTGTATGGCATTATGATGGATATCAATAGTTTTAAGAAAATCAATGATAACTATGGGCATAACGAAGGTGATCGTGCAATCCGTATAATGGGCGAAATCCTATATAAGTCTGTACCGGATGGCGGAATTGCAATCCGCTATGCCGGAGATGAATTTGTGGTACTGCTTTTAAATGCCGATCAGGAGTGTGTACGCAGGACAATGGAGGAAATCGAGAACAGACTGGCTGCATTTAATGAAGCGGGTTCGGTAGAATATGTATTGAGCCTAGCCATGGGTTATACAGAGTATAGGGGACAGGGGGATGAGGATGCTTTCTTTTCCCGCATGGATGCGAATATGTATGCAGAAAAGCGCAGGTTCTATCAGAAAAATTGGGAATAGAGTGACTAGGTAGGAAACACATGGAAAAGAATTACAAACTTGAGATCAGTTATGATGGATCTCGCTATTTTGGCTGGGAACATCAGCCGGATCGTGAAACGATCCAAGGAAAAATAGAGACAGTCCTTGCCCGCATGGTAGATAAGGACATGGTGGATGTGATCGGTGCAGGGCGTACGGACGCAGGAGTACATGCCAGAGCTATGGTGGCCAACGTACATTTGGATACCGGGATGTCAGCGGTGGAGATCCGCGATTATGCAAATAGATACCTGCCGGATGACATTGCTGTGCTGGAGGTAAAAGAGGCAGCTGATCGTTTTCATGCCAGATATAAGGCTGTGGGAAAGACCTATCAATATACTTGTTTTGACGGACCGGTCAAGCCGGTATTTGATCGTAAATATTACACAGCGTTGGAACAGGAATTGAATGTGGAAGCCATGCAGGAGGCGGCAAAGTTTCTGGAAGGCAAGCATGATTACAGGAGTTTCTGTGGCAACAGTCGTATGAAAAAGTCAACGGTTCGTGTCGTAGACACCATTAGCGTGCGGCGGCGTAAAGGATATGTGTATCTGACTTTTCATGGTACTGGTTTTTTACAAAACATGGTACGTATCATGGCTGGAACCCTGATTGAGGTTGGTCTGGGACGAAGGAGCCCGGAGGAAGTTGCGGACATCCTGGCGGCATGCGATCGTAAACAGGCTGGACCTACGGCACCAGCGAAGGGACTTTGTCTCCTGAAGGTGGATTATTAAGGGGAAACGTAAAAGTGTGATAGAAAATGAAGGATGAGTGAAGGTTTTTGAAGATCTTCGCTCTTTTTTTGTCCTGATTTTTTTGTATAGAATGCTGGAAATTATGGATAATATACAAAAACGATATGGAAAATTTGTTGAAGTTTTATGGCGGAAAATGATTGAAAATGACGGAATGTGATTGTATAATACAATTATCAAATGAGTGATTTTGAACGAAGTTGAACGGAAGTGAAGCTATGTTAGCCGAAGAAAGATTTGCAAAGATATTGAACATACTAGAAGAGAACGGTTCGGTGACGGTCGCAGAATTGATGGAACGTCTGGATGCATCTGAGTCGACCATCCGCCGTGATCTCAACAGTCTGGATGCCAGAGGACAACTCATCAAGGTGCACGGCGGTGCCATGATGAAAGACGTTGCTTCCTATCGGACGCAGGATGATGATATACAACTTCGTAAAGAGAGAAATGTAGAAGAGAAGGTCGCCATTGCACGCTATGCGGCGCGTCTGGTATCCGATCATGATGTGGTTTACCTGGATGCAGGTACGACGACGGATCTTATGATTGATCCTATGTTAAATCGCAATGCCATGTATGTGACCAATGCCATCGGTCATGCGAGAAAACTAGCAGCCTTAGGTTGTACCGTTTATCTTCTGGGTGGGGAGTTCAAGGGAACGACAGATGCCATCGTCGGTGAGGAGGCAGTGCTTTCCATCGCTAAATACAATTTCACCAAAGGATTTTTCGGAACCAATGGGGTTACGGTGGAGCAGGGATTTACTACGCCGGAGGTAAAGGAGGCTTTGATCAAGCGCAGAGCCATGGCACAGACCAAGGATGCTTACATTCTGGCAGATGCCAGCAAGTTTGGAGAGATATCTACCGTGACATTTGGGGACTTTTCGGATGCAACCGTTTTAACGGATCAGATAAACAAAAAGTATAGAGATTTTTCAAATATTAAGGAGGTGGGAGAATGATCTATACAGTGACTTTTAATCCTTCTTTGGATTATATCGTGTCAGTGGATGATTTCACGTTAGGGCGCGTCAACCGTACCAAGACGGAGATCATTTATCCGGGAGGTAAGGGAATTAACGTTTCCATGGTATTAAAGAACCTGGGATATGATAGTTGCGCACTCGGCTTTATGGCAGGATTTACCGGGCAGGAGATCGTAAGACTCTTGGATGAATGGGGCGTACAGTCAGATTTTATCCGGGTGGAAGAGGGGATTTCCCGTATCAATGTCAAACTCCGTTCCAATGAGGAATCGGAGATCAACGGACAGGGACCTGCGATTGCTGAGAAGCACATCAAACAGTTGTATCAGCAGTTGGATCGTTTGGTGGACGGGGATGTTTTAGTCCTTGCCGGAAGCATACCGGACGTCATGCCGGATCATATTTATATGGACATTATGAACTATCTGTCTGACAAGAAACTGCACATCATTGTGGATGCGACCAGAGATCTTCTGGTAAATGTATTACCGTACCATCCATTTTTGATCAAGCCAAACAATCATGAACTTGGCGAGATCTTCGGTGTGGAGTTGGAGGACAAGGGAGAAGTATTCGCCTATGCCGCAAAGTTACAGGAGCGCGGAGCACGCAATGTTCTGGTTTCTATGGCAGGAGACGGAGCCGTCCTTTTAACAGAGGATGGACAGAGATTTGAGAGTGTGCCACCGAAGGGAAAGGTCGTCAATTCGGTCGGAGCCGGGGATTCCATGGTAGCAGGATTCCTCGCAGGATATATGGAAGAACATGATTATGCCAAAGCATTTTATATGGGACTGTGTGCGGGAAGCGCATCCGCATTCTCAGAAGAACTGGCAACCAGGAATCAGGTCCTTGCTTTGATGCATAGTATCGGGAAGTAATGTGTTAAACATTATTTTATAGGAAAGGTAAAAGGAGGAATCACACATGAAAGTGAGAGATTTGCTTGGTGTAGAAAGCATTCAGTTGCAGGGGGCACCAAAGAGCAAGGAAGATGCCATCAGACAGATGGTAGATCTGATGTGCAAGCGCGGTAACATCGCAGATCCTGACACTTATCTGCAGGGGGTTTTTGCAAGAGAAGAAGAAGGAACAACAGGTATCGGAGAGGGGATTGCTATTCCGCATTGCAAGTCCGATGCTGTGTCAGCACCGGGATTGGCAGCCATGGTCGTGCCACAGGGCGTAGAATACGATGCGCTTGACGGAGAGCCGGTGCATATCATCTTTTTGATCGCAGCACCAAACACAGAAGATAATGTGCATCTAGAGGTACTTAGCCGTCTGTCCGTTCTTTTGATGGATGAGCAATTTACAAAGGATCTCATGCAGGCAAGGAGCCCGGAGGACTTTTTACATGTGATCGATCTGGCTGAGGCAGACAAGGAAGAAAAAGAGGAAGCCAAGGCAGAGGTCGAGGAGGCACCGGTGGGAGAGGAGACTTTTGTTGTTGCCGTTACCGGATGTCCTACCGGAATCGCACATACTTATATGGCAGCAGAAGCCTTGGAAAAGGCAGCAGCCGCAGCAGGATGTCGGATTAAGGTAGAGACCAGAGGATCCGGCGGAGCCAAGAATGTACTTACGGATGCAGAGATTTCCTCTGCAAAGGCAGTCATCGTTGCCGCAGATACCAAGGTGCCGATGGAACGTTTTGATGGCAAGGCACTGATCGAGTGTAAGGTGGCTGATGGCATCAGCAAGGCAGCAGAACTGGTTGACCGCGCCATGAAAGGAGATGCACCTTCTTATCATGCAAGCGCTGCAAAAAAAGAGACTAGGGTCGAAACAGGCAAGACAGACAGCGTAGGACATCAGATCTATACACATCTGATGAATGGCGTATCGCATATGCTTCCATTCGTTATCGGTGGCGGTATCTTAACCGCGATTGCCTTTTTGATCGATACTTTGATGGGTTATGGTGCAACCGGTGGAGGAAGCTTTGGATCGTGCACACCGGTATCTGCATTCTTTAAATATGTAGGTGGTCTTGCCATGGGACTTATGGTTCCTGTATTAGCAGGTTACATTGCTGAGTCTATTGCAGACCGTCCGGGTCTTGCGGTTGGTTTTACCGGAGGACTTCTGGCAGCCAATGGCAATGCGCTCTTTGCGGATTATGACTGGGGCAGCCTGTCCGGATTTAGCGATTTCGTTGGCCGCTTCGCTTTTCAGGGTGAGCATGGTGGTACTACAGTTTCCGGTTTCTTAGGCGGTATTCTTGTAGGCTTCCTTGCCGGCTACATTATCTTAGGGCTAAAGAAACTGTGCGAGAAACTGCCGGATTCTTTGGAAGGCATCAAGCCGACCTTGATCTATCCGGTCGTAGGTATGTTTATCGTGAGTGTACTCATGTGCTTCATCTTCAACCCGATCATCGGACTGATCAACACGGGACTTTCTACTATGCTGACAGCACTTGCTAATGCAGGACTCATCACTTTACTGGGATGTCTCTTAGGAGCCATGATGGCAATCGATATGGGAGGTCCGATCAACAAGGCAGCCTATGTATTCGGTACCGGAATGCTTGCAACTGCATCTGATCTGATGGTAAGTGGTGCACAGTCAACAGACCCGGCAGTCCAGGCATGTTACATTGCAATGGCATCTATCATGGTCGGTGGTATGGTTCCGCCAATTGGTATTGCCCTTGCCTGCCACTTTTTCCCGAAGAAGTTTACCGAGGCAGAACGTGCATCCAAGGTTTCTAACCTTGTTATGGGATGTTCCTTCATCACAGAAGGCGCGATCCCATTCGCAGCAAGTGATCCTGCTCACGTGATCCCATGTACCTTAGTTGGTGCCGGTGTTGCAGGCGGTCTCAGCGCATTCTTTGGATGTACCCTGATGGCTCCGCATGGTGGTATCTTCGTATTCGCAACCGTTGGCAAGCCGTTGCTTTACATCCTTTCATGGGTCATCGGTTCTATCGTTACAACCGTCATGCTTGGTTTTATCAAGAAGGATGCACAGGAAGTCTAAAAAAATATAGATGGGCGGGAGCAGAAAGTCAGTATGCTTCCGCTGCATCTAAAATATAAAAAGATCATATGGAGGAAAATATCATGAAAGAAATCACATACACGATCACAGATCCGGAAGGAATCCATGCAAGACCGGCAGGTGTCTTAGTAAAAGAGGCAGCAAAGTTTACAAGTAAGGTTACTATCGCAAAGGATGGAAAAGAAGTGGATGCCAAGAGAATCTTAGGCGTTATGGGACTTGGCGTAAAATGTGGACAGGAAATCGTTTTAAAGACCGAGGGCGAGGATGAGGATGCAGCCATCGAAGCACTTGGCAAGTTTTTGGAAGAAAATCTGTAAGACAGGATAGCGAACAGCACAACGCTGGTTCTCATTAAGTGCTCATAACAGGTTGGCGCAGCAACAGAAAAGGAGCGATGAATATGAAATTAGAAGGTAAAAGCGTTTTTAGCGGAATAGCAATCGGAAAGTGCAAGATCTTCGGAAAGAAAGATCAGGTCGTAAAACGAATCAAGGTCACAGATACAGACCTGGAAATTAAGCGTTTTACCCAGGCGAAGGAGCAGGCAAAGAGCCAGTTGGCAGCCCTTTATGAAAAGGCATTGAAAGAGGTGGGTGAGGCAAATGCAGCCATTTTTGAAGTGCATCAGATGATGCTGGATGATCTGGACTATGTGGAGTCTATCACAAATATGATCTCATCCCAGGGCATCAATGCAGAGTATGCCGTGGCAACAACAGGCGATAATTTTGCCGAAATGTTTGCAGCCATGGATGATGATTATATGAGAGAACGTGCGGCAGATGTAAAAGATATCTCCAATCGTGTCATCCATATTTTACAGGGCGGCAGTGAGCAGGCAGGATTGGGAGACCAGCCGGTCATCATTTTGGCAGATGATCTGGCACCGAGTGAGACTGTGCAGCTGGACAAGTCCAAGGTACTTTCCTTTGTGACACGCCATGGATCCACCAATTCGCACACAGCGATCCTGGCGAGAACCATGAATATTCCGGCGCTTATTGGAGTAGATTATCCCGAGGATGCAGAAGGACATATGGCTGTCGTGGATGGCAGAAACGGTATCTTTATACTGGATCCGTCGGAGGAAGAATTGACGAAGTATGAGGCACTCCGTCAGGAAGAAGTAGAAAAGGCAAGACTTTTACAAGAATTAAAGGGCAAGGAGAATGTCACGAAAGGCGGCAGGAAGATCGCCCTTTATGCAAATATCGGTGGTGTTGGCGATGTGGCAAGTGTACTTGCAAATGATGCCGGTGGTATCGGGCTTTTCCGTAGCGAGTTCTTATATCTGGAGACAGAGGATTATCCGAGCGAGGAGCAGCAGTTTAAGGCATACCGGACAGTCGCAGAGAACATGGCTGGCAAAAAGGTCATTATCCGAACCCTTGACATTGGTGCGGATAAACAGGTAGATTATTTTGGACTGGAACATGAGGAAAACCCGGCGATGGGATATCGTGCCATCCGTATCTGCTTAGATCGCAAGGAGATCTTTAAGACACAGTTGCGCGCTATTTATCGTGCATCTTATTATGGCAACATTTCCATCATGTTTCCTATGATCATCTCTGTGGATGAAGTCAAGGCTGCCAAAGACATGTGTGCGGCCGTGCAGGAAGAGTTAAAGAGTGAGGGCATTCCGTACGGAAAGGTGGAACTCGGCATTATGATCGAGACACCGGCGGCAGTTATGATCTCGGATCTTTTGGCAAAGGAAGTTGATTTCTTTTCCGTTGGAACCAATGATCTGACTCAGTACACACTGGCGATCGACCGTCAGAACCCGAAACTGGATAACATCTATGATGCACATCATCCGGCAATCCTTCGGATGTTGCAGACCATCATTGATAATGGACATAAGGAAGGCTGCTGGGTCGGCATCTGTGGCGAACTTGGTGCAGATGTGACACTGACAGACACATTCCTTAAAATGGGCATTGATGAACTTTCGGTCAGCCCTTCTATGATCTTAAAGGTCAGAGAGCAGATCCGAAAGAGCGATGCCAAATAATTTGATAATCAGATGGCGGATGTTTGTTATGCTATCCGGACATTCGTCTGACTTTTGCCCCGTCGTCCCTGACTGCGCTGTGGGATGACGGTATATAGAAACCACCTTTGTGAGACAGAGGTGGTTTTTTGTGTGCTAAAACCCTGATTTCGCGCGATTAATCAGGGGGTCTACGCAACGTAGATTGTCGATGCTTAGACCATGTGTTACGATTTTTATAACAAGAGAAGGGAGAATACACTATGGATGCAAGAGAGTTTGGAAGGTTCATTGCGGCAAGGCGTGTAGAACTTGGTTTGACGCAAGCGGAATTAGCGGAAACATTGCATGTGACCAATAAGGCTATTTCAAAATGGGAAAATGGGAGAGGACTCCCAGACATTGATAATGTAGAGTGTTTAGCAGGGGCGTTGAAATTGAGTTTACAAGAATTAATGGAGTGCTGTGTGGATGGAAGTGAAGGCCAGAAAGGAGGGGCAGAGGAGGCATTACAGGAAACTTTAGATTTTGCACAAATAAAGATAAAAAAAGCAATCCATATGTGTATTCCGACTTTGATATTAGCATGGGGGCTAATGATTGCCTTGATTTACGTTATGTGTATGTATATGGATATGGGACAGCATTTAGAATTACGTGCGATTTTAATTGGCTTCTTAACTATGGAAGTTGGTTTGACAGGCAATGTATTACATGCGCTAGTAAGAGATGATTAGTGTAAGGCAAGAAAGGAGAAGTTTATGAAAAAAAATTAAAAGATGCTTGGGGGTATTCTTATCACTGATAGTGATTTTTGAAATCTTTACAGTGCCACTGTCTGCAAAGGAGGTGCAATCAGAGAACAAAGATTTGTATGCGGATAGGTATAGCG
>CAVLBP010000092.1:0-9271 GCA_963661325.1 bacterium | reverse complement strand
GGCTATACCGATGAGTGGGTAGCTGAGGCAGAAAGAAGAGGACTTTCAAACTTGAAGTCAACCGTAGATGCCCTTCCGGTATTTATCCAGGATAAGACGATCGAACTCTTTACCAAGAATAAAGTCTATACAGAAACAGAGATTTTCTCTCGTTATGAAATCTTGCTGGAGAATTACTATAAGACCATCAACATTGAGGCGATGACACTGATTTCCATGACAAAGAAAGATATCATGGGGGCAGCCTTAGAATATCAGTATACTTTGGCTGAGGTTGTTAATGCTAAGCAGGCAACCGGTGTGACTTTAGCATCAAAGACGGAAGAGAAACTTTTGTCCGGTGCCGCAGAATTAACAGAGCAGTTAGCTGAACGTTTAGAGAAACTCGAGGCGGACACTGACAAGGTGGACGAGGATAAGGATGCCTTAGAGATTGCAAAATATTATCGTGAGGTCATTTTTGCAGATATGAATTCTTTGAGAGAGGTTATAGATGCATTAGAGGTAGTGGTACCTTCTGATATTTGGCCATATCCGACCTATGGAGAGATGCTTTATAGTGTAAAATAATATGAAGTAAAATGTACAAGGGCGTGCATGCTGCTGCAGGAAGTCTCAGGGCGTGCACGTTTTTTAATTTATGAGAATGTCAACTTAAGGAGGAAAAAGTTATGACACAAGAAATTATGGATGCCATCAGTTCGCAGACCTTTGGAGTCTGGTTCCTGATCGGCGCAGCATTAGTATTCTGGATGCAGGCAGGATTTGCCATGGTAGAGACCGGTTTTACCAGAGCAAAGAATGCCGGAAATATTATTATGAAGAACCTGATGGACTTTTGCATCGGTACGGTAGTATTCATCCTGATTGGTTTTAGTTTGCTTTTGGGAGAGGACCTTGTTGGTCTGATCGGAAAACCGGGATTTGATATCTTCACTTCTTATGCAGATTTTGATTGGTCAAATTTCGTATTCAACTTAGTATTCTGTGCTACGACGGCAACGATTGTATCCGGTGCTATGGCAGAGAGAACAAAGTTCCTTTCTTACTGTATTTATTCCGGCGTGATCTCCGCATTGATCTATCCGATTGAAGCACACTGGATCTGGGGCGGTGGCTGGTTGTCACAGTTGGGATTCCACGATTTTGCAGGATCCTGTGCAATTCATATGGTTGGTGGTTTATCAGCACTGATCGGTGCCGCTATTTTAGGACCTCGTATTGGCAAGTTTACAAAAGATAAGAGCGGTAATATTGTAAGAGTCAATGCATTTCCAGGACACAGCATTCCACTGGGTGCCCTTGGTGTATTTATCCTTTGGCTTGGCTGGTATGGATTTAACGGCGCAGCTGCAACAAGTGTAGAGCAGTTAGGATCTATCTTCGTGACCACAACGATCGCACCGGCAGTTGCAACTGTAGTATGTATGGTATTTACTTGGGTAAAATATGGTAAGCCGGATGTGTCTATGTGTCTGAACGCTTCTTTGGCAGGTTTGGTTGCCATTACCGCTCCTTGTGATACAACAGATGCTCTTGGTGCTATCATTATTGGTGCTGTCTCTGGTCTGCTTGTAGTATTTGGCGTTTGGGTATGTGACTATGTATTTCGTGTGGATGATCCGGTTGGTGCCGTAGCGGTTCACTTTATGAATGGTGTTTGGGGAACGATCGCAGTTGGTCTTTTCTCTACCACAAACGCACCTGGAAATGATTCTGTTGTAGGTCTTTTCTATGGCGGTGGATTTAAGCAGTTAGGTTTACAGTTGCTTGGCGTATTGTCTGTATGTGCATGGACAGCCGTTATGATCACGATCACCTTTACGATCATTAAGAAGACCGTAGGCCTCCGTGTTACAGAGGAAGAGGAAATCGTTGGATTGGATGCTATGGAACATGGTCTTCCAAGTGCCTATGCCGGATTTTCTATCGCAGAAACAGCTATGGCTATGGATGTCAACGAAAATACAGATCTTGGCGAAGGCGAGTATGATGCAGCTCCTGCATTCAAGAAAGATGCAGCCATTCCGGTTGTTGCAGAGGCAGATGATCTGGATGCAAATGGTGTTCCGATTTTCAATACCGGTATGCACAAGGTAGTCGTTATCGCTAAACTGGCAAAATTCGATGCTTTGAAGAAGGCAATGAACGATCTTGGTGTAACCGGTATGACGGTAACACAGGTCATGGGATGTGGCGTACAAAAGGGCGCCGGCGAATACTATCGTGGTGTTGAGATGGATGCAACCTTACTTCCTAAGATCAAGGTTGAGATCATTGTCAGCAAGATCCCGGTAACGACAGTTATCGAGGCAGCCAAGAAGGCACTTTACACCGGACACATCGGAGATGGTAAGATCTTTGTTTATAACGTTCTTAAGGTTGTTAAGGTTCGTACCGGTGAGGAAGATTATGCAGCCCTTCAGGATGTAGAATAGGAATTAGGAAAAAGAAAAAATAAAAAAAGATGTGATAAGACCTGCGTCGTTTTACTTTGACGCAGGTTTTTGTTATGATAGAACAGGTTTGCAGAAAAGAGAGGCAGTAAGTCATGGAAATAAAAGAAATCGCAGAAACAAAAAGAAAAGCAAAAGAATGGTTTGTATCTTATACGGCAAACTATGATATGGAGGATCCAAAGATCGCGCTCAAAGCAGTGCATACCTATCATGTGGCAGAGTTGTGTCAGTCGATCGCAAAGAGTCTGGCATTAAATGAGGTCGAGTGCATGGTAGCCTGGCTGAGCGGACTTTTGCATGATGTCGGCAGATTTGAACAGATCCGCAGATTCAACACGTTTTCGGATGCGGATTCCATTGACCATGCATTTTTAAGTACAGAGATCCTGTTTGGAACAGAAGAGGATGCTTCTTATGGCAGGATCCGTCAGGTCATCTTAGATCCGTCGTGGGATACTTATCTTTATAAGGCGATTAAATATCACAGCGCCTACCGTCTGCCACTGGATTTGTCCGAGATGGAAAAGACCTATTGTCAGATCCTTCGTGATGCCGATAAAATCGACATTTTCCGGGTCAATCTGGAAACTCCTATGGAGGATATTTATAATACAACAACAGAGGCCTTGAAACAGGCAGAGGTGACATCGGAGGTCTTGCAGGCATTTAAAGAGCGGCATGCCGTCCTGCGTGCCTTGAAAAAGACACCGGTTGATAATGTGGTAGGACACATCAGTTTATATTATGAACTGGTCTATCCCAAGAGCTGCCAGATTGCTCTGAGCCAGGGCTATCTGCTGCGTTTGGCAGGATTTGTATCGGAAAATGAAAAGACAAGAAAGGTGTTTGAAGAGATTCGAACACAGTTACAAGAGGATATAGATAATGGAAGTCAAAAGTAAATTAAAAAATTATATTGCAGCAAATATATTCGCCATGATCGGGATGTCCTGCTATATTTTGGCAGACACCTTCTTTATTTCACTGGCGCAGGGGGCAGACGGTATCACAGCTTTGAATCTGACCCTGCCGGTCTACAATCTCATGTTTGCCATAGGCTCTATGGTAGGCATTGGTTCGGCGACCCGCTTTACCATAGGAAAGGCGGCAGGCACAGAGGATGCAGACCACTATTTTTCCAATGGTCTGTTTTGGATCCTTTGCTTTAGCCTGGTCTTTATATCGATCGGTATTTTTGTGCCGGACGGGATTCTTCGTCTGTTTGGTGCGGACGAGCGTATTGTTTTTGTCGGAAAGAATTACCTGCGTATCGCACTTTTATTTGCACCGTTTTTTTTGACAAATTATCTCTTTACGGCATTTACGCGAAATGATGGTGCACCGCGGACTGCTATGCTGGCAACGCTTTTGAGCAGTCTTTTTAATATCGTATTTGACTATATTTTGATGTTCTCGCTGGGACTGGGCATGATCGGTGCAGCCTTAGCAACTGCCATTTCACCCCTCATCAGTATGGGCATCTGTATGACACACTTTCTGTCAAAGAAAAATACCGTCCGCTTTTTGTGGAAAAAGCCCTCCTTGCGCCGACTTCTGGCATCCATGAAACTTGGCGTGGCAGCCTTTGTCGGAGAGTTTGCCTCCGGGGTGACGACCATGGTGTTTAATTATCTTTTGCTTGCTCTGGTAGGCAATGTTGCCGTAGCGGCTTACGGCGTGATTGCAAATCTGGCGCTGGTCGGCGTGGCAATCTTTAATGGTATTTCCCAGGGCATCCAGCCGCTTGCCAGCGATGCCAGAGGCAGGGGGCAAAAAGAAGAAATGCGATACATTATCGGCTATGCCATCAGGGTGGGACTGGTGCTTGCCCTATGCCTTTATGTTTCCTTATGTCTCTTTGCACCGCAGTTTGTGGCTGTCTTTAACAGTGAAAATTCTGTTGCGTTGGCGCAGTATGCGGTCCTGGGACTGCGGATCTACTTTGTGGGATTTTTCTTTGCATCGATCAATCTGATCGGCACAGGATATCTGAGTGCCGTGGGGCAGGGGAAGGAATCCTCTTTGATCGCGATCGCAAGAGGCGTGATCCTGATTGTAGTATTGGCATTCCTCTTATCCAGGATCTGGGGCGTGATCGGCGTGTGGATGGCATTTCCGGTGACGGAAGGGATTTGCGCCATCGCTACTTTGGGTGTTTTGTCAAATATGAAAAAACAGGATATTTAGGGGCAAAATTATTTTTGAAATAGTATCTTTACAAAGAAAACATGATGTAGTAAAGTATTAATGTTAATCGAACGATGACGTTCGAAGTAGGGTTTGGGACTATAGGCTTTTGCCCTCTTCGAGCGTTTTTTACATTAAAACCTAGGAGTTAAAAAGGGATGGAGGTTGCTATGGCAGACGATACGATAGAAGAAGTAATGGATTTTGTGGAAGAAAATGATGTCAAATTCATCCGACTGGCATTTTGTGATATCTTCGGAAATCAGAAGAATATCTCGATCATGCCGGAAGAGTTGCGGACAGCCTTCACGATGGGCATCAATTTTGATTCCTTTCTGGTCTTGGGATATGATGATCCCGTTTATCAGGATCTTTATTTGAAACCGGCACCGGATACCTTAAATGTTCTGCCGTGGCGGCCACAGCAGGGGCGAGTGATACGCTTTTATTGTGATGTCATTTTGCCGGATGGCACTCCTTTTCCTTATGACAGCAGAAAGTTTTTGAAGGACACTTTGCAGGAATGTGCCGATATGGGATTTTCCTGTCGCATGGGGCTTCGAAGTGAATTCTATCTTTTCAAGACGGATGATGAGGGCAGACCAACGGATATACCTTTGGATGAGGGTGGTTATTTGGATATTGCCCCAAAGGACCGCGGAGAAAATATTCGTCGAGAAATTTGCCTGACTCTGGAGGAAATGGGTGTCCAGCCGGAATCTTCCCATCATGAAATCGGACCCGGACAAAATGAGATCGATTTCCGGTCTTCGGATGCACTTGGAACCGCGGATAATTATATCACATACAAGAATGTTGTCAGTGCGGTTGCTACCCGCAATGGAGTCTTTGCGTCCTTTGATCCTAAGCCACTGAAGGGAAAAAGTGGCAATGGATTGCACATGAAGATTTCTACATGGAAAAATGGGGCGAATCTGGATGATGTAGATCCAGAGTTTACGGAGCATTTTATGGCGGGAGTATTCCACCGTATGCGTGATATTACCCTATTTTTGAATACACAGAAACAGTCATATGAACGTTTCGGGGAAAACGAGGCGCCAAAATACATTACCTGGTCTGCCCAGAACCGGTCTCGTCTTTTGCGAGTACCAATTGTACATGGCAAGCGGACCTGTTTTGTGTTGCGTTCACCGGATTCCGGGATCAATCCTTATCTGGCATTTGCTATTGTGATCCAGGCAGGGCTTGCCGGGGTGCGGGGAAAAGAGATCCTTCCGCCACCTGTGGATAAGAGCAGCCGGTTGGTAAAGGATGAGGAAAAGGCATCCTACGATAAGTTGCCTTTGTCTTTGACAGAGGCGGTAGAATGTGCCAGAAATAGTGCGTTTTTACAGAATAGTCCATGTAAAGATATCGCAAATCGTTTCATAGAAGTGATTGAACATGAAACTATGTAGGCAATTCATTTTTATGAAGGGAGGATGCGCGGATGGACAAAGCATTGATCATATGTGATGCACCCAAGGGTATTGAGTTCTTTCGCGACTTTCTGATACAAAATGATTATAAAGAGATCACCGTGGTAGAAAGCGGAGAAGAGGCCAAACGTATGCTGGTGGATAAGGATTTTGATCTGTGTCTGATCAATGCCCCCTTGCGTGGCAAATCCGGAGAACAGTTATCCATAGACATTGCGGAGAAAAATATTTGTCAGGTCATTTTGTTTGTTAAAGCCGAGTACAGCGAGGAAATTACAGATCGGGTAGAAGATTACGGTGTTATCACCGTCAGTAAGCCGATCAGCAGGCAGATGTTTTGGAGTGCACTTAAACTTGCGCGGGTTGCACAGCGACGTATCACAATGGCGCAAAAAGAAAATGCAAAGTTACAACAGAAATTAGACAGTTTAAAGACGGTATCACGTGCAAAATGTCTTTTGATTTCCTATTGTGGAATGTCAGAGGAAGATGCGCACAAATATATTGAAAGACAGGCAATGGATAAGAGAATGAGCCGTTTGGAGATCGCACAGGATATTGTGCATACCTATGGCTAAAAAGAGGAAGGAGAATTTTATGACAAAGCATGTATTTGTAACCGGTGGAGTAGTATCAGGACTAGGAAAGGGTATTACGGCTGCATCGCTGGGACGACTTCTGAAAATGCGTGGCTACAAGGTGGCATCACAAAAGTTGGATCCGTATATGAATGTAGATCCGGGAACCATGAGCCCATACCAGCATGGTGAGGTTTTTGTAACAGATGACGGCGCAGAGACAGATCTGGATCTGGGACATTATGAGAGATTTATCGATGAAAATCTGAACAAGTATTCCAACCTGACCAGTGGTAAGGTCTACTGGAATGTCCTAAATCGTGAGAGAAAGGGTGAATACTTAGGACAGACCGTACAGGTGATCCCACATATTACGGAGGAGATCAAGCGCTTTATTTATATGGGAGCGGAGTCTTCTGATGCAGATGTTTTGATCACGGAGATCGGTGGAACGACAGGCGATATTGAAAGTCAGCCGTTTTTGGAGGCTATCCGTCAGGTATCACTGGAGCGTGGAAGAGAAAACTGCTGTTTTATCCATGTGACCTTAGTACCATGGCTTTCCGGTTCTAACGAACACAAGTCAAAGCCGACACAGCATTCCGTAAAGGAGTTGCAGTCCTTGGGAATCGCACCGGACATCATTGTTTGTCGTGTAGACCATCCGTTGGAGCAGAGTATCAAGGACAAGATTTCCCTTTTCTGTAATGTGCCAAAGGACTGTGTTATTGAAAATGATACTATGGACTGCCTCTACAAGGCACCGCTTATGTTGCATGAGAATGGATTAGATACGGTTGTATGTCGCCGTTTGCATATTGAAGACAAAACACCGGATCTGGAGGGCTGGGACAAGATGGTCGATACCATTGATCATCTGACCAAGACAACTAAGATTGCTATTGTAGGAAAGTATGTAGCTTTACATGATGCCTATTTATCCGTACATGAGGCGCTTTTGCATGGCGGTTATGCCAATGATGCTAAGGTAGAGATCGAGTGGATCGACAGTGAAAAGATTACAAAGGATAATGTAGAAGAAATCTTATCTGGTTTAGATGGTATTTTAGTACCGGGAGGATTTGGTGATCGCGGCGTGGAAGGTAAGGTCTTAGCCTGCCAGTATGCCAGAGAGCATGATGTACCATATCTGGGTATCTGTCTTGGTATGCAGGTGGCAGCCATCGAGTTTGCCAGAGACGTGTGTGGCTTAGAGGATGCCGATTCTGGTGAGTTCAATCCGGGTGGTGAGCATCTGGTCATTGACCTCATGGAAGAACAGATGGCAGTCCTTAGAAAGGGCGGTACCATGCGTTTGGGATCTTATCCATGTAAGATCAAGCCTGGCACAACATTAGAGCGTGCTTACAAGCAGGAGAACATCAACGAACGTCACAGACATCGTTTTGAGTTTAACAATGCTTACCGTGATCTGATGACAGAAAAGGGTCTGACGATCAGTGGAACATCACCGGACGATGCAATCGTAGAGGCGGTAGAAGTATCCGGCAACAAGTTCCATGTGGGCGTACAGTTCCATCCGGAATTTAAGAGCCGTCCAAACAAGCCACATCCGCTCTTTGCAGAGTTTATCAAGGCAAGTCTTTCATAAAAAGGATACCCTGCATGTGATGAGCATGCAGGGTGTTTTTTACGCAAGTTTATAAGAAACAAATGAGACATAAACCATAAACGAGGTACAAAATGATACTGCAGATCAAAAACTTCACACAAAAATACAATGATAAAATTGCCGTAGAAAATATATCCCTTACGGTAGATGCTGGTGAAATATTCGGTTTTATAGGTCACAATGGTGCTGGAAAATCGACTACAATCAAATCAATTGTGGGAATTCTTCCTGTCGAGGAGGGAGAAATACTTATTGATGGAAATCCATTGTCTACAAAGAGAAAACTATGCCAGGAATTGTGCGCATATGTGCCGGACAATCCTGATTTATATGGATATATGACGGGAATAGCCTATATCAATTTTATTGCGGACATATATAGGGTGCCGGAGGAAGAAAGACGTGAGAGAACACTTAGATTTGCGGATGAATTTGAAATAACTGGTCAGCTTGGAAATCTGATTTCTTCATATTCGCATGGGATGAAGCAGAAAGTGGCGCTTATAGCAGCCTTTGTACATAATCCTAAGCTTCTGGTACTGGATGAACCTTTTGTGGGGCTCGATCCCAAGGCATCTGCCACTCTTAAAAAGTGTATGAGAGAACACTGCAGGCAAGGGAATGCTATATTTTTTTCCACTCATGTGCTTGAAGTGGCACAGCTTCTATGTGACAAGGTTGGCATGATAGACCATGGTAAACTGGTTGAACTAGGCTTGGTATCGGAACTTACACAAACCCAGTCTCTGGAAGAGATATTTTTAAAACGTCTGGAGGAGAATTATGAATAATTTTTTTCTCCTTTTGAAAATACGTTTTCAGGAAAAACTTGATATTGGATCAAATACTGTAATGCTGATTTTATATGCGTGTATGTTTGTGATCCTTCATTTGACAGCTGACCTGCTAAAAGAACTGGGATTCGTACAGGCACTTCCGCTTATAGCCTATTTTACAGCGGTCATATTGACA
>CAVLBP010000091.1:0-9591 GCA_963661325.1 bacterium | reverse complement strand
CCTCTACGACACGGTCTGAAAACATGGGATATAAATGACTGAAATTCCCCAATTCCAAGTACATGACCTCCCACTTTTCTACTGAGTGCAGATAATTTGCCACACTCAGCGCCATGTGCGTACAGCCGGCTCCCTCTCTTGTGCCAAAGAACCCCATTACTTTTTTAGGCATCTGCCTGCTTCTTTTTCTCACATAACAACTCCCTCTCTATCATTTTTGAAAAAAGTCTTTGTACCGCCAATGTCGTATGAAACGGATCTTTCTGCCATGGGAACAAATACATACGTTTCTTTTGCACCCTTGCATACTGCCCGGCTTCCTGCCGCGAAAAATGATTCCCCACGAGGATCATGTTTTCTGCTTCCGCCAATAGGTTTTCTTGTCTCTGCCAGACTCTGCCACTACAGACATAGATAGTCGCACCTGCCGCGACGTCTGTCCTGCATCCACAATCTATGACCTGTATCCCATTCGGAGGTTCGCCCTTGGCGAGTGCCGGTCCACCATCCAGATAGCCCCGGAAAAATTCGTGATATATCATTCCATCCTGTCCTATACAAGCCATATTGCATTGCAGCATGCGTTCGAGTGTTGGCGCTTCTGTTTCATTCCTGTAATATGCGCAAAACCCCGCCCGGTTCAAATAACAGACCAGTGCCACCGCTACGTGTGTCGCCCCCACACCACTCTCACTTCCTACAACAGCGATACGATTTAAGAGATGCTTTTTGTTCTTCTTTTCTTTTTTGTTTTTCTGCCACACCCTTTGCAGATAATCCTGCACGCGACTTATGTCTGTGATGCGCCTGCCTTTGTCATAACGAAGCATTTGGGTGACAAGTCCAAGAAACCGCAAACGTTTTTGCATTGGCAAAAATAAAAGCATATAAGAAAAGATTTTGCCAAGACCGTAAATATCGGTTCTTTGATCCACCGCACCACCATGCTTTTGCTCCGGTGCAGCATATTTTTTTGTTCCAAAATTTTGGAAATCATTTCCCGAACTGGTAAGAATCTTTGCATTGCCAAAGTCGATTAATTTCAACTGATTGCCGCATACTATAATATGATCCGGCTTCAGATCCAAATGTAAAATAGGATATGGATCATGCGTATGCAGATATCTTATGATCTCACATAACTGCATGGCAAATTGTAAAAATGTATCCTGGGAAATGTTTTGATGATAAAGCAAATACTGATCTAAGGAATCTCCATAAATATATTCTTCTACCATATAGAAATATGATCCATCTTCTTCTGTTTCATGTAGAATGGGAATTCCAGGATGACTCAGATCCTCTAGCAGACTTGCTTCAAGAAAAAAATGTTCCGGTGTAGTCGGGTCCTTTCTAATACCCTTGATAACATGTAGATCACCGGTATCTAATGCTCTGACAAGCACTACCCGCGTATGTGACGTCTCATATAAAACGTCCTGCGTCTCGTAGCGATCAGATAGAAAATATGACATTCATATGCTCCTCCCTAGAACCGGAAAAGCATCTCTTGCATATTTTATAGCAAATTCCTTTTTGAAACGCAAGACATTTCTACATTGTTTATACTTTTTTAACATTTTTAGACATTTTTAATACTTTGCTTTCTTTACTTTGTATTTTTCATTGTTTATAATGTGTATAGGTATAAGTTTACCTAATTTTCTGTAAAGGATGTGATCTTATGAAAATTGAAAAAGTAAACGATAACCAGATTCGCTGCACCCTTACCAGAGAAGATCTCGATAGCAGGCACTTAAAATTAAGTGAACTCGCTTATGGCACAGAGAAAGCCAAATCTCTTTTTCGCGAGATGATGGAGAAAGCCTCTTACGAATTCGGCTTTGATGCGGAGGATATTCCTTTGATGATCGAGGCCGTTCCACTTACCGCTGACTCCATTTTATTGATAGTGACCAAGGTGGAATACCCGGAGGAACTGGACACCCGGTTCTCTCATTTTTCAGAGGATATGGATCCGGATGATTATGACATGGATTCTTATGACGATGCCATGCCACATCCTCCAACCGCGGCAGACGATATTTTGTCCCTCTTTTCCAAGGCAAAAGAAGCCGCAGCCCGTATCGGCAAATCCGCAGATGCAGGTCTGCCGGATGCCAGCCAGATCTCTGTACCGGTCGACATCACCAAGTTGTTTGTATTTTCATCCCTTGATGATATGATCCGCCTGGCACATGTTCTTGGTGATTTTTACCACGGACGCAACACCTTATACAAGAGTCCTTCGGATAATGTTTTCTATTTGATCGTCAGCAAGAGCGATCACACGCCGGAAGATTTCAACAAGGCCTGCAATATCCTGACCGAGTATGGTTCACAGGCAGATTTTTCTGTCGGACAGGATGCTTACTTCAAAGAACACTACACCTTGATCATCTCGGACGATGCTCTTGGTATGTTAGCGAAACTGTAAATGCAAAAGGTGATGGATCTTCGATCCACCACCTTTTCTTTTTCTATCTGCAATACCTTCGGCACTACTCCCTCCTCACCAGTGTGTTCAATATATTTCCTGTCAAACTGGCTTCCAATGTCCAAAAACCTATTACACAAAAAAGACGCCCGCTTACGCGGACGCCTTTTGCTTTGTCTGTGTTATGTAACTATCCAAGGATTACTCCTGAGAGATAGCACCTGTAGGACAAACACCTGCGCATGTGCCACATTCAACACAAGCAGATCCATCGATTTCGAACTGGCTGTCTCCCTGAGAGATAGCTCCTACTGGACATTCAGGTTCGCATGTTCCACAACTTACACATGAATCAGAAATTACGTATGCCATTATAAATTCCTCCAATCACCTTGTTGTTTATTCAGCTCTCTGCTGTAACCACATAATAAATCAATTATTTTAAAAAGACAAGTTCTTATTTAAAAACAAGATTAGGAATTGCAAAAGGCAAAAAAAGGCATTATAATAACACCATCAAAAATAAGGAGGATAAGAATCATGGCTAGAGTAAATAAGTCAACTATGATTGGTGAATTGTTACAGATCGATCAGAATGTAGCACCAATTTTATTAAATATCGGCATGCACTGTTTGGGATGCCCATCATCTCAGATGGAGACCATCGAGCAGGCTGCTATGGTACACGGTATTGACCCTGATATGTTGGTAGACGAGATCAACAACTTCTTAGAGGCACAGGGCTAATTCTTAAATGCAAAGAGGCGACGCCATGATCTTTCATGGCGCCGCCCTTTTATTTTCTCTATTTTTCTGATTTCTTTGTCGGAAGCAGCCACTTGACTCCACGGCTCCGCTTGCGCTTTAGGCTGCTACGGATGGCTTCATCCAATTTCTTATAATGATCTTCTTCCAACTGATAATGCTCCTGCATCAGATAATTCATTTCTTTTAAAATGCGTTCTTCCACATGGCTGGTCAGCGCCTCATTATTCTCACGCATGGCATTTGCCACGATCTCCGTCATCAGTTTTTGAAACTGCTCGATCTTGATGCGTGCCTGTTGCTGCGCCTCTGCGGACACCTGACTGTCTTGTGATCTGCTGACCGGATGCACCGGATCCGCCACTGCGTCTGCCATAGGCTCAGCATCCATATCTTCTCCCAAGCCCAGATCCTTAGAAGATGTCAGGGTCACAAATCCATCAATATCCACATGGTTCTTTCTGGCTTCCTGCTCCTTTTCCTCGTTGCGCTTTTCCTTTTTCAGATACATACGGATGGCTTTGAGTTGATAGCCCTTTTCCCGCAGGTCTTTGATCCGAAGAATTTCCTTGATGTTCTCATCTGTATAGTAACGATGCCCCATCTCATTGCGCGGGATATCTAACTGCAGTTCATCTTCCCAGTAGCGCAGCACATGTTGTTCCAATGCCACCATGCGCGCCGCATCCGAGATCATATAACGTGCCTTTTCCAAAAAACCAGTCCTTCCTGTATGTATACTGCTCTCTTCTATGTATAATTCCAGTATAAACGCTTACAGAAAGGCGGACAAGCAAATCTAATCGTAAGATTTCGACATCTTACTGCTGGGTATGATCTAAATTGCCAAACTTCGTGTATTCCGGCAGCCATGCCAGATTGATCGTGCCGATCGGACCGTTTCTTTGCTTGGCTACAATGATCTCTGAAATGTTTTTAAGGTCGGTATCCTTATTGTAATAATCATCACGATAAATGAACATTACCACATCGGCATCCTGCTCGATGGCTCCGGATTCACGCAGATCCGAAAGCATAGGTCTGTGATCCGGACGCTGTTCTACCGCACGAGATAACTGCGACAGGGCAATGACCGGCACATTCAACTCTCTGGCAAGTGCCTTTAAGGATCTTGAAATCTCAGAAATCTCCTGCTGTCTGGATTCCGAACGACCGGAACCGCTCATCAACTGTAAATAGTCAATGATGATCAAACGCAGATCCTGATCCATCTTGTATTTACGACACTTACTGCGGAGTTCCGAAATGCTGATACCAGGCGTATCATCAATGATTAAATGGGAATTACCAATAATGCCGGCACCCTCGATCAATTTTTCCCACTCGGACTCCTGCAAGTTACCGGTACGCAATTTCTGTGCATCCACACGGGATTCCAAAGAGAACAGACGGTTTACCAACTGTTCCTTTGACATTTCCAGTGAAAATATGGCAGTACACAGATCCTCGTGAAAGGCAACATACTGTGCCAGGTTCAAAACAAAGGCTGTCTTACCCATAGAAGGACGCGCCGCGATCAGGATCAGATCGGACGGCTGCAAACCGGCAGTCTGATAATCCAGATCGATAAATCCGGTAGGAATACCGGTAACCGTTCCCTTCTGCTTGGATGCCTGCTCGATCTTGTGGATGGCATTCATAACGACCTGTCGGATTGGGACATACTCAGAATTTCCATGATTTTGTACTAATGCAAAAATATCATGTTCTGTCTTTTCCAAGATCTCCGTTACACTCTCCTTGCCGTTATAGCAATCGTTTTCAATCTCCTGATTGACCTTGATGATCTGGCGGAGCAGAGCCTTGTCCTTGACGATCTGGGCATAAGATGCCACGTTGACCGTCACCGGCACGGCTGCGACCAGATCACTGATATATTCCAGGCTTGCCACTTCCGGCGGAACATCCTTTTCCCGCAACTTATTCTGCAAGGTGACCAGATCCACCGGCTGTCCGCTGTTATAAAGTTCTACAATGGCTTCAAACAAAACGCCATACTGCTGATGATAGAAATCATCCTTTGTCAAAATTTCCGATGCCGTCAGGATCGCATCACGATCCATGATCATGGAACCGACAACTGACTGTTCGGATTCCAGACTATTAGGCATTGTTCTTTTGATCAGTGCTTCTTCCATGCTACTCTCCTGATACGTGTACGCGCATCACTGCTGTTACCTGTGGATGCAATTTTACTTTGACCTCATAGGTGCCTTGTGCACGGATCGGTTCTTCCAAATGCACTTTTTTCTTGTCGATCGTCTCATTGTACTGGCTCTTGACTGCTGCACAGATCTCCTTGGAAGATACGGAACCAAAAGTTCTTCCGCCTTCGCCGGTCTTGATCTTGGTCTCAACCAGCCAGTCTTCGATCTTCTTTGCCATTGCCTGTGCTGCTTCCAGATTTTCCTGTGCCACCTTGTCGGCATGCTGGTTCTGTAATTTCAGGTCATTTAAATTTTTATTGTTTGCCTCCACGCCTAACTTTTTCGGCAAAAGCATATTGCGGGCATAGCCCTCACTTACATTGACAATCTCTCCCTTTTTTCCAAGAGACTTGACATCCTGTAATAAAATCACTTTCATAGTTTGATCTCTCCTTCATCTATCATAATATCCAGAATATCTTCAATTCTGCGTTTGACTTCTTCCACACTGGCATTTTCGATCTGTGCCCCTGCGACATTCAGATGACCGCCACCGCCCAGACGCTCCATGATCTGCTGCACGTCGATCTCATCGATCGAACGGGAACTCACATAGATCTTGTGCTGGAACTCCGTCAACACAAAAGATGCCTTGATGCCTACGATATTCAAAAGTTCGTTGGCTGCCTTGGCTCCTACAACGGTAGGGCTTTCCAACTCCTGTGATTCACAGATGGAGATTGCAAAGAGCCCCCGGTAAACCTCGGCATGACGGATGATCTCGGCTCTCGCCTTATAGGCTGCCATATCCTCACGCAGGAGTTTTCGCACACGGGTAACCTCAGCACCGCAGCGGCGCAGATATGCTGCCGCCTCAAAGGTACGCACACCTGTCTTTGTCATAAAGTTGTTGGTATCGATCAAAATACCGGCATAGATGCAATCTGCCTCGTTTGATTTCAAATGTACTTTTTCAGAAAAATACTGCAAGACTTCCGCGATCATTTCACAAGCGGAAGACGCATACGGCTCAATATAGGAAAGGATCGGATTGACGACCTGTTCGCTTCCCTGTCTGTGGTGGTCAAATACAACAATGGACTTGCTGATCTCCAAAAGTCTCGGGCAATCCGTATAACTTGGGCGATTGGTATCTACGACGATCACAAGCGTCTGTGCATCTGCCATTTCCTCTGCCTGCTCGGAATTGATAAACATATCTGCCGGATAGCCTGCTTCCTCTGAGAAAGACTCTACCAACGGACGCAGGGAACTTGTCACAGTATTTAGGACGATCCTTGCATTCTTTCGGATCTCACGCGCCGCACAATACAGACCGACTGCTGCACCAAAAGAATCGACATCAGCGATCGGATGCCCCATAATGATGATCTGCTCTCTGGTCTCCATGATCTCGCGCAAAGCCTGCGCCTTGACACGCGCCTTGACACGGGTATTTCGCTCAATTTCCTTGCCACGCACACCATAGTAAGAGACATCACCGTTGTTCTTGATGACCGCCTGCGAACCGCCACGCCCTAAGGCAAGATCGATCGCCACGCGGGCAAACTCTGCATTCTGCACATAGGAATTGCCGCCAATACCAAATCCCATGCTCAGGGTGATCTCCAGTTCATTGCCTGCCTTGGTAGACTTGATATCCTCCAGGATGGAAAACTTGTCCTCCTCCAACTTTGCCAGATACTGCTGTTGGAAGAGTACCATGAACTTATCACGGTCAAGTTTACGGACAATGGCATCCACGTTTTGGAAATACTTGTTGACCTTTCGGTCAATGATGGCTGTAAGCAGGGAACGCTTGACTTCCTCGATCGAGTCAAAGACTTCCTCGTAATTGTCAATATGCACAAGGGAAACGACCAATTTCTGCTTTTCGTTCTCTTCTTTGTAGTAGTCCAGTTCTGTCTGATCAAACAAAAGAAGTGCGATCAAGGAATTGAAGTTGTCTGCCTCCGTCATGATCTCCATGGCATCCGCATCCTGTTCTTCATTAAACTGCAGGCGCTGCATATCTGCCGCATACTTGCGGTCGCCAAATTCCAGTTCCACGGAAAAATTGTCATTGACCGCTTTCTGGATCTCCTCACGGGTGATCTCCTTAAAGATAGAAGTAATGGACTTGTTGTAATGCTTGTCCCTGCCGGTCACACGCGCGAATTCTTCATTGACCCACAAGACCTTGCCTGTGTAATCCATAAGTGCATAAGGAATCTGGAACTTGTTCAGCAGTTCCCTTTGCACCGTTCCATAATGCGTTGCAAAATGGATAATCTCCTCATTTAACTTTGCTGAACAGCCATGGTAAAAACCCAATACGAGGACAGCATAAATAGCGATCACCACAGAAATTACCGCACCAAATCGGATGTTTTGCAGATAAACCAGTGCATCCCCCACAACAAAAAGAGCGATCATATAGATCGGCGCCCGGAAATATCGTTGCAGTCTCCCTGTATATTTTACTTTTTCCATAGATTCTCCCTTAAAAGACATCTGCTTCTATCTCAAAATTTCTATCAATTCTGACCAATAGAATATTCCGCTCTATAGTATAACACACTTTTGATATTTGTGGGTAGCATAATAATACCCCCGGATCTCTCCGAGGGTATCATCATATAAGATAGGAAGATATATAAGAAAAAGATTAGTTAGTAATCACTAATTCTGTTTCCTTATCAAAGAAATGAGCATGCTCCATATCAAGCGCAAACTTGATCTGATCGCCCTGCTTTGCAGTTGTTCTTGGATCTACACGAGCTGTAACCTGCCCACCTGCATAATCGAAATACAGGAAAACTTCTGCACCAAGTAATTCATATACACGGATCTTTGCTTCGATCACGCTATTTGGTGATGCCTCAATGAACATCTGGGAGTCGTGGATATCCTCCGGACGGATACCAAGAACTACGGTCTTGCCGTCATATCCGCCGTCGATCAAGGCCTTTGCCTTTGCAGCCGGAACTGTGATGGTAGCATCTCCAACCTGTGCTGTAACGGTCTCGCCATTGACAGCGATCTTTGCGTCCATAAAGTTCATCTGAGGAGATCCGATAAATCCTGCGACGAATAAGTTCTGTGGCTTGTTGTATAAGTTGTGTGGTGTATCGATCTGCTGAACAACACCATCCTTCATAACGACGATTCTGGTACCAAGTGTCATAGCCTCGGTCTGATCATGTGTAACGTAGATGATGGTTGCGCCTAATTTCTCATGTAATTTAGAGATCTCAATTCTCATCTGCACACGCAGCTTTGCATCCAAGTTGGAAAGCGGTTCATCCATAAGGAATACCTTTGGATTACGAACGATCGCACGACCCATGGCAACACGTTGACGCTGTCCACCGGAAAGAGCCTTTGGCTTACGATCCAAAAGACCTTCCAGATCCAGGATCTTGGCTGCTTCACGAACCTTCTGATCGATCTCTGCCTTTGGTAATTTACGAAGTTTCAGACCGAATGCCATGTTGTCATATACGGTCATATGTGGATACAAAGCGTAGTTCTGGAATACCATTGCGATATCACGATCCTTTGGCTCTACGTCATTCATACGCTTGCCGTCGATCAAAAGATCACCGCTGGAAATATCCTCAAGACCTGCTACCATACGAAGGGTAGTAGACTTACCACATCCAGATGGACCTACGAAAATGATGAATTCCTTGTCCTCAATGTCAAGGTTGAAATCCTTAACTGCGTGGAATCCATTTGGATATACTTTGTTGATGTTCTTTAATGAAATGCTTGCCATAATAAAAACCTCTCTTCAATACTAAAAATCTTCTGTCATTATTTCACGATGAACTCGTCAATGGCTGCCAAAACAGCATCCAGATTGTCATCCTTCTGGATATTCAGTGTCAGGTTCTTGGAAAGATCCAAACTGAAGATACCCATGATAGACTTTGCATCAATCACATAACGATCGCAAACCAGATCGAAATCATTGTCAAAAGATGTGATTGCACTGACAAAGCGCTTTACCTTGTCAATAGAATTGATATTAACAGTAACTGAAGTCATACGAAATCTCCTTTCTGATTGGTATAAGCACTATTCGCGAACTCATGTACTCATTATAGGAAATCCCCGACCGCCTGTCATCGTTAAACTAACCAAAATAAACAAGGGATGTTCGTCACTTTAACTTGGTTGACGAAGTGCTTGCACAAACGTTAAAATATCTATAAA
>CAVLBP010000090.1:0-9802 GCA_963661325.1 bacterium | reverse complement strand
GCATTCATTTTCAATCTTTTGACTTTTTACAACCTATGAAATCAACGGATGATATAGATCAGTACAAAAATTTGCAGGATCTGATAAAAGATTTTAAGGATCTTCCTGCTCATCTGTCTTTTTCCATTGAGGGAAATTCCCAATTTATCTCACCTCTGCCGACCACATCCTATGCCAGAGACCATCTCTTATATATTCAGGCATTTTCTTTATTGGATGCCGGACAGGGCTTTTTCACAAAACGAAAAGACTATGCCTCTTATCTTTTGCTCTATACTTATGAGGGGGAGGGAATCTTGGAATACGACGGAAAGACATACCATTTATCGTCGGGCTACGGCTTTTTAATCGACTGCCGCAAAGCCCATCATTACTATACAAGCGGTTCTCATTGGAAACATGCGATCCTGCATTTTAACGGAACATGTGCCGACTGGCTCTTCGAAAAATTTTATATGGAAAAAAATGCTCTATTCTTTTCTCCCATCAACAGTCCTTTCCAGACAGGTGTAGAAAATCTGATAAGAACCTACCAGACAGCCAGTCCTTATCGTGAATTTGAGGTATCTGTCCTGCTGCAAAGCCTGCTTTTAGACATCATCAAAGAAAAGGACAAAGATGCAAGCCACACACCGGACTATATCCGTTATCTGCAAAATTATATGGATCACAATTTTACCAATGCCATGAAATTAGATGACCTGTCTGCCTTTGCCGGCATGAGCAAATATCATTTGGACCGGGAATTCAAAAAATTTACCGGGCTTTCCATCAATGCCTATCTGGTAGAACTACGTCTGAACCATGCCCGATTTTTACTGCGCAATTCCGATCTTACCGCAACACATATCAGCAGTCTGTCCGGATTTTCTACCTATGCCAATTTCTTAAAACTCTTCAAAGACCGCATGCAGATGACACCGACCGCCTATCGCAAGCAAAGCTAAAACAAAAAAAGCGGCTCACATTCGTGAACCGCTCGATAGAGGCGCCAACCAGATTTGAACTGGTGATAGAGGTGTTGCAGACCTTTGCCTTACCACTTGGCTATGGCGCCATAACTTGCATCAACAAGATGCATTATATAAAAAAGTCATACATCCGTCAAGATGTAAGTGACTCCGACGGGAATCGAACCCGTGTTACCGCCGTGAAAGGGCGATGTCTTAACCGCTTGACCACGGAGCCATATGCATTATGAAAACGGAGAAGGAGGGATTTGAACCCTCGCGCCGGTTACCCGACCTATACCCTTAGCAGGGGCACCTCTTCGGCCACTTGAGTACTTCTCCATAGTCGAATCAAATCAATATTCACAATGCACAAACTATTCTACTAAAGGTATCCCCATTTGTCAACGAAAATATTGCATTTCTTCGCATTTTCTTTTATTTCTGATACTCCAGAATGGCTGTTTCATAGAGATTATTTCCATGGCAATCTGCTACGACTATGACAGGGAAATTTTCTACCGTGATCTTACGGATGGCTTCTGCACCAAGATCATCATAGCAGATGACTTCTGACTCTGTGATACACTTGGAAAGAAGAGCACCGGCACCGCCAACGGCTGCAAAATATACAGCATGATTGCGGACAACTGCATCCAAGACTTCTTTTGTCCGCTTTCCCTTACCGATCATAGCCTTTTGTCCCAGATCTAAAAGGCGCGGTGCATATTTGTCCATACGGCTGGCTGTTGTCGGTCCTGCGGAACCGATCGGTCTGCCCTCTCTGGCAGGCGATGGTCCCATATAATAAATCGTTGCATCCTGAATCGGAATGGGAAGTTCTTCCCCACGATCCAAGACTTCCATCATACGCTTGTGTGCTGCGTCGCGTGCTACATACATCTGACCATCCAGATATACATAGTCCCCGGAAGTCAGGCTTTCTGCGATTTCTTTTGTAATTGGTAATGTAATATGTCTATCCATCTGAAACCCCTTTTTACAAATTATAATTCTCTCACTACATGGCGATTAACGTGACAGCAGATATTGACTGCCACCGGAAGTCCCGCAATGTGCGTTGCATAGGTATTGATGTTGACTGCAAGTGCTGTGGTGCTTCCGCCGAGTCCACCCGGTCCGATTCCCAGTCCGTTGATCTTTTCAAGCATCTCTTTTTCCAGATCTGCCACCCATGGGATTTCCGGCACTTGGTTCAGATTTCTGGTAAGTGCCTGTTTTGCCATCAACGCAGATTTTTCAAAGGTTCCGCCAATGCCAACACCTACGACCATAGGTGGGCAGGCATTTGGACCTGCATCCTTTACCGCAGTAAGGATGGCATTTTTTACACCCTCGATCCCATCGGCAGGCTTTAACATAAAGACTCGGCTCATATTTTCACTGCCAAATCCCTTTGGCGCAAATGTGATCTTTACCTTATCTCCGGTCACGATAGAGTAATGGATGACAGCCGGTGTATTATCCTTGGTATTGACGCGCTTGATCGGATCACCTACGACAGATTTGCGCAGGTAGCCATCGGTATAGCCCCGGCGCACACCCTCATTGATGGCATCTTCCAGACTACCGCCGACAAAATGTACATCCTGTCCGATCTCCATAAAGACGACCGCCATTCCGGTATCCTGGCAGATAGGAATGGTTTCCTGGTCTGCAATCGCAAGGTTTTCCTGCAACTGCTCTAATATCTTTTTACCCAGAGGAGATTTTTCCTCTTTTGTCGCAACTTTCAGTGCTTGATCCATATCCTCAGACAGATAATGATTTGCCTGAATGCACATATCTGCGATTTCTTTTGTAATGTCTTTTACCGCTATTTCTTTCATTATATCTTTTACCTTTTATTCTTCTGCATCTTGACCATCTTCAGAATTTGTATCTTCCTGATTTTCTTCCGATTCTTCCATGATCATATCTTCCTTGCGTACTTTTGCAATACTTGCAACCGTAACACCTTCGTCAACATTGATCAGTTTTACACCGGAAGTAATTCTTCCAAGAAGTGCGGTATCATTTACCTTGATACGGATAATGATGCCCTCTGTATTGATGAGCATGACCTCATCATCCTGATTTACAGCCTTACATCCGACCAAGTTTCCTGTCTTTTCTGTGATCTTGTAACACTTGACACCCTTACCGCCACGATTCTGTGGTGTAAATTCTTCTACCAGTGTGCATTTTCCAAGACCCTTTGCAGAGACGATCATCAGAGCATCGCCCTGGGAAGCAAGCTGCATTGCGATCACTTCATCCTGATCTGTCAGGCTCATACCGATAACACCCATAGAGGTACGTCCGGTATTTCTGACGTCCGTCTCATGGAATCGGATACACTGACCAAACTTGGTGATCAGAATGATGTCTTCACTATTATCTGTCAGTTTTACCTCGATCAGTCGGTCATCTTCACGCAGATTGATGGCTGCAAGACCTGTCTTACGGATATTTTCATAGTCCGTGATCTTAGTCTTTTTCACAATACCATTCTTGGTAGCCATAAAGAGATACTGATTGTCTGAGTATTCCTTGATCGGTATCATGGATGTGATCTTTTCGTCCGGCTGCAACTGCAAAAGATTAACAATAGCAGTACCTCTTGCTGTTCTGGAGCATTCCGGGATCTCATAGGCTTTCAGACGATAAACTCTACCGGTATTGGTAAAGAACATGAGGTAATGATGTGATGTTGTCATCATCATTTCAACGATGTAATCTTCATCGATCGTCTCCATGCCCTTGATGCCCTTACCGCCACGATGCTGGCTCTTAAAATTATCCACATTCATACGCTTAATATAACCAAGTTTCGTGAATGTGATAACGGTATTGGTAACCGGAATCATATCTTCCATAGAAATATCGTATTCGTCAAATCCGATTGAAGTTCTACGATCATCGCCATATTTATCGGAGATAGCAAGGATCTCTTCCTTGATAACACCAAGTAACTTCTTCTCATCTGCAAGAATTGCCTTTAACTCTGTAATGAGTTCCATCAAAGACTTGTATTCTTCTTCCAGTTTGTTTCTTTCCAAACCGGTCAGCGCACGCAGACGCATCTCAACGATGGCATTTGCCTGTGCTTCTGATAAAGCAAAACGCTCCATCAACTGCTGCTTTGCTGTAGCAACATCAGCAGAACCACGGATGATCTTGATAACTTCGTCGATATTATCCAGAGCGATCAATAAGCCCTGTACGATATGTGCTCTTTCTTCTGCCTTGTTCAGATCATATTTGGTTCTTCTGGTCACAACATCTTTCTGATGCAGCAAATAGTAATTTAAAAGTTCATAAAGGTTGAGAACCTTTGGCTGGTTGCCGACTAAGGCAAGCATAATAACACCAAAAGTATCCTGCAACTGTGTATGCTTGTAAAGCAGGTTGAGCACGACATTTGGATTGACATCACGACGCAACTCAATACAGATACGCATACCTTCTCGTGATGATTCATCACGAAGATCGGTAATACCGTCGATCTTTTTATCGCGGACAAGTTCAGCGATCTTTTCGATCAGACGTGCCTTATTTACCATATATGGAAGTTCCGTTACAACGATACGGTTCTTGCCATTGTTCATCGGCTCAATCTCAGATACCGCACGCACACGGATCTTACCGCGTCCGGTACGATATGCCTCATCAATACCGGCATGACCTAAGATCGTACCACCGGTCGGAAAATCAGGACCTTTGACGATCTCAAGTAATTCCTCAATATCCGTCTCACGGTCTTCCTCTACCTGATTATCAATGATCTTTACCACGGCTGCGATAACTTCACACAGGTTGTGTGGCGGGATATTTGTTGCCATACCAACGGCAATACCTGTTGTTCCATTGACAAGCAGGTTCGGATAACGGGAAGGAAGAACGGTCGGTTCTTTTTCCGTCTCGTCAAAGTTTGGCATGAAATCTACGGTATCTTTGTTGATATCGGAAAGCATAGCCATAGAAATCTTGGAAAGTCTTGCCTCTGTGTAACGCATGGCAGCAGCGCCATCTCCATCCACAGAACCAAAGTTACCATGTCCGTCGACAAGTGGATATCTTGTCGACCATTCCTGTGCCATGTTGACAAGTGCTCCATAAATAGAAGAATCACCATGTGGATGGTACTTACCCATGGTATCACCGACAATACGTGCACATTTTCTGTGTGGCTTGTCCGGTCCGTTATTCAATTCGATCATAGAATACAAAACTCTACGCTGTACCGGCTTGAGTCCGTCTCGAACGTCAGGAAGGGCGCGGGACGCGATTACACTCATGGCATAATCAATATATGATGTTTCCATCGTCTTTTTCAGATCCACCTCGTGAATCTGATCAAAAATCTTGTCATCCATTTATAAACGTCCTCCTACTAAATATCAAGATTCTGAACATATTTTGCATTTTCTTCAATGAACTCACGACGAGGCTCTACCTTGTCGCCCATCAAAGTTGAAAATGTAACGTCAATTTCAGAAGCATTTTCATCATGAACCATAACACGCTTTAAAATACGGCGCTCCGGATCCATGGTTGTCTCCCAAAGCTGCTCGGCATCCATCTCTCCAAGTCCCTTGTATCGCTGGATCTTGTTATTTCCGTCACGACCGATCTCTGTCAGAATGTTGTTGAGTTCTTCATCACTATAGGCATACCAGACCTTACGGTTCTTTTCGATCTTGTAAAGTGGCGGTGTTGCCAGATATACATAGCCCTGCTTGATGAGTTCCGGCATAAAACGATAGAGGAAGGTGAGCATAAGGGTTGCAATATGCGCACCATCGACATCGGCATCTGTCATAATGATGATCTTGTGGTAACGAAGTTTGGAAATATCAAAATCTTCGTGGATACCGGTACCAAAGGCTGTGATCATCGCCTTGATCTCGGCATTTGCATAGATCTTATCTTCTCTTGCTTTTTCTACATTTAAGATCTTACCACGCAAAGGTAAGATTGCCTGTGTTGCACGGCTTCTCGCTGTCTTTGCAGAGCCACCGGCGGAATCTCCCTCGACGATAAAAATCTCACAATTCTTTGGATCCTTGTCGGAACAGTCTGCAAGTTTTCCCGGAAGTGAAGTACCTTCCAAAGCAGTCTTTCTCCTGGTCAGGTCTCTCGCCTTTCTGGCTGCTTCTCTTGCTCGCTGCGCAAGCAGCGTTTTTTCACAGATGGATTTGGCTACCTGCGGATTCTGCTCCAAGAAGTAAGTCAGTTGCTCACTTACGATACTATCAACCGCTCCTCTTGCCTCACTATTTCCAAGTTTTTGCTTTGTCTGTCCTTCAAACTGCGGTTCTTCGATCTTGATACTGATGATTGCCGTCAATCCCTCACGGATATCCTCTCCGCTAAAGGCATTCTCATTTTCTTTTAAGATCTTTGCTTCTCTGGCATAAGCATTAAAGGTCTTGGTAAGCGCACTACGGAATCCCGCCAGGTGCGTACCACCTTCCGGTGTGATGATATTATTAACAAAAGAATAAGACGAATCGTTGTAGGAATCGTTGTGCTGCATAGCAACTTCTACATAAACGCCATCTTTTTCACCTTCACAATAAATAACTTCAGGATAAAGTTCCTGATTTCCCTTATTCAGGTAGGTAACAAATTCCTTGATGCCGCCTTCATAGTGGAAAACGCGCTCATTGACCGGATCTTCTCTTTTGTCCTGCAATGTAATGCGGAGATTTTTTGTCAAAAATGCGGTCTCACGCAGACGCACCTTTAAGGTATTAAAATCAAAGGTCGTCGTCTCAAAAATAGATCCATCCGGTGAAAATGTAACCTTGGTTCCTGTCTTATCCGGATCACAAGTACCGATCTCTTTCAGAGGATACATGGTCTTTCCACGCTCATAACGCTGCTTGTAAACCTTGCCGTCACGGCAGATCTCGACTTCCAGCCAATTAGAAAGCGCATTTACAACAGATGCACCTACACCATGCAGACCACCGGATACCTTGTATCCGCCACCGCCGAACTTACCACCGGCATGTAAGACGGTAAATACCACTTCTACCGCAGGAATCCCTGCTTTTGAATTGATGCCGACCGGAATACCACGACCGTCATCTTCTACGGTAACCGTACCATCTTCGTTGATACTTACAATGATATGGGTACAAAATCCTGCCAAAGCCTCATCTACGGCATTGTCAACGATCTCATATACCAAATGATGCAATCCACGCTCAGATGTGCTACCGATATACATACCCGGACGCTTACGAACAGCCTCTAATCCTTCCAATATCTGAATCTGATCTGCTCCATATTCCTGATTATTCTGACTCATTTTTATCCTCCATCATATTGCTATGTAAATGAACGCATCCATTCTCTACTTCATATACCTTGTTCAAGGTAAATCTATTTTTTACAAAATCATCCAGACCCGTACAGGTAATGATCGTCTGTGTATCGTCGATCGCCTGTAAGAGATAATTTTGTCTGTTATGATCTAATTCTGAAAGTACATCATCAAGCAAAAGAACAGGTTTGTCATGAATGGTCTGCTCTACTAATTTGATCTCTGATAATTTCAGTGACAGAGCACAAGATCTCTGCTGCCCCTGTGAACCAAACTTGCGCACATCAATATCTCCCACAGAGATCTTTAGGTCATCCCTGTGCGGTCCGACCGAAGTCTGCGCATACTTTAAGTCTTTTTCTTTGGCACGGATCAACTCATCTTCAAAGAAAATATCCTCAATATTTGGCTCGTATTTAATGACCATTTCTTCCCTGCCACCGGAAATCTTGTGATGGATCTCATGAACGACTTCATTTAATTCCATGATAAACTGATTTCTTCTGGCAATGATCTTTTTGCCGTAGTTCACAAGCTGCATATCCCACACCGGGAGTGTTTCCTTGAGACTCGGGTTAAAATAAAGATCTTTGAGAAGTTTGTTGCGCTGATTTAAGATCTTATTGTAGTTTGTCAGGTCTGATAAATAAATTTTATCCAACTGACAAAGTTCTGCATCGATAAATCTTCTTCTCTCTGCCGGTCCGTTCTTGATGATGTTCAGATCTTCCGGCGAAAAGAAAATAATATTTAAAATACCAAAAAGTTCGCTTGCTTTCTTGATGGGAACCTTGTTGATGGCAATACCTTTTGCCTTATTTTTCTTTAGGTGGATATCAATCTGATATTCCTTTTCGTTCTTTTCCACCAGCGTCTTGATATGGGACTCTGTCTGGTCAAAACGGATCATTTCTTTATCCCGGCTGCCCTTGTGTGACTTTGTCGTTCCACTGACATAGGCGGCTTCCAAGATATTGGTCTTTCCCTGGGCATTGTCACCATACAAAATGTTGGTGCCCTCATCAAATGTAATATCTAAATGTTCATAATTACGAAAATTGCTTAATTCTATGGACTTTATGATCATCTGACTACTTTAACGCTCTCTCCCTCAAAAGTAACCATGTCACCCGGGTAAAGTTTTCTGCCACGGCGGAGTTCCACTTCGCCATTGACACTTACAAGACCGTCTAAAATGACCATCTTGGCATCCACACCTGAGGACATCATATTGGCTTTTTTGAGTAATTGTCCAAGTTTGATAAAGTCATCGCCCTCTCGTAAACTGATTTCTTCCATTTTATCTTCCTCTTAGTATGTCAATGTATTAAAGTTTACCGGAAGGATGAGGTAAATATACTTGCCCTCATCATCCTTGATAAAACATGGTGCCTTTGGATTGACCATATGAATAGATACTTCTTCTTCATCTATAACACGAAGGGCATCAATAAAGAACTTTGGATTGAATCCGATCAAAATATCCTTACCTTCTTTGCCGATTTCGATATCTTCCTTCATGGATCCGACTACAGAATTGATCTTTAACTCCATTTTTCCATCGGTAATATCCATGATGATCGGCTTTTTGTCGCCTTCTTTTACCATAAGAGTCGCACGGTCTATACAGTCTAAAAGTTCTCTCTTGTTGATCTTGAACTTTGTCTCATAATCGGTAGACAACATTTGGTCGATCTTGAAGTATTCACCTTCGATCAGACGGGAAACAACCGTTGTATTGTCAAACTCAAAAATAATGTGATTGTCTGTAATAAAGAGATTTACCATTTCTTCGGTGGATCCTGGAATGATCTTGCTGACTTCGATCAGGCTCTTTCCCGGAACAACAACCTTTTTATTCTCATAAGATTCCTTTAATTCGATATTACGAATGGAAATTCTATGACCGTCCAGAGAAACCACTTTCAGATGATTTCCTACAATTTCAAATAATTCACCTGTCATCAATTTGTTATTTTCATTATCTGCAATAGAGAAAATGGTCTGGCGGATCACTTCCTTTAATGTAAACTGTGAAAGTAAGATCGGCTCATTACGAGGAATGATCGGGATATAAGCAAAATCTTCACCGGACTTTCCTACGATCGTAAAGTTTGCCTTTTCACAGGTAATGGTTGTCTTAAAGGTAGCATCTGTTTCGATCGTAACTTCATTATCAGGAAGTTTACGAACAATATCAGAAAAGAATTTTGCATCCAGTGCAATGATACCTCTTTCCTCAATCGTACCTTCAATGATCGTTTCAATACCAATCTCCATATCATTGGCTGTTAATTTAATCTCATTTGTAGAAGCATCGATCAAAATACATTCTAAGATAGCCATGGTAGTTCTGGTAGGAACTGCCTTTGAAACGATGTTTACTCCTTTTGCTAGTTCTGCTTTTTGACAGGTGATCTTCATAATCGGTAAAACTCCTTTCAGCTTGACATAGATAAATATAATAGAAATTAATAGTAATATTATTATAGGGTGTGTAAAAGTGTATAAGTCG
>CAVLBP010000089.1:0-9946 GCA_963661325.1 bacterium | reverse complement strand
CTATTACACCAGGCAGGGTCAGGGATCTCCTCTCCTCCTGCTCCACAATTTAGACACCATCAGTTCCGGTTATGAGTGGTCAAAGATCCTGAAAAAATTAGAAAAGGATCACACCGTCTACACACTGGATCTTCTTGGCTGCGGCAGATCGGACAAGCCTTCATTGACTTATACGAATTTTTTGTATGTGCAGTTGCTGACCTCCTTCATCCAGGATGTGATTGGTGAAAAGACCAATGTCATTACCAGTGCGGATGCTTCATCTATCGCCATCATGGCAGATCAAATGAATCCTGACCTCTTCGATCAGATCATTTTGATCAACCCATCCGATATCCATCAGATGAAAATGGAGACCAACCGTTTACAGATGGCGATCAAGAATATCCTGTTTGCACCGCTCATTGGAACAGCACTTTACAACTTTTATGTCAGTGAAGATCACATCCGTTCTATCTTTGACAAAAAGTATCTGAGCCGTCCGCTACAGGACAACAAGAAATTTACAGACCTGTATTATCAGTCTGCACACATCAATAAAAGTAACGGCAGATTTTTGTATGCCAGCAAAAAATGTTCTTACACAAATGTGGATGTGACGAGAACCCTCGCAGACAAAGATAATCTCCACATCATAGAAAGTACAGACCGAAAGAAAGCCATCAGCATTGCCGAGGAATATGTAAAGAAGAATCATGCCATTGATGTCACCTACATTTCCAATTCCAAATTACTTCCAATGCTGGAGGTACCGGATCAATGTCTGAAGATCATTCAGAATTATCTGGCATAAAGTAACACGATTGACTTACACAAGATGGGACATGCTTATGATAGAAAATACAAAAGAATGCAAAATCTGTCACAAATTATTATCTGCTGATTATGCGGGCGATGTCTGTCCGCATTGTCAGGAAGAAGACCTTTTTATGCGTGTGAAAGATTACATTCGATCCAATGTTGTAAATGAATACATGGTAGCAGATCATTTTCAGATTTCCATAAAGAAAGTGAGAAACTGGATCAAAGAAGGACGTATCGAATATGTAGAAAAAGATACACAGATCGTCGGCACTAAATGCCAACGCTGCGGCAAGCCGGTTTCTTTCGGAACACTCTGCCCGGATTGTATGCGTCTCATGAATTACAACAACAAAAAAATCCAACTTACACCGGATTTCAAATCACAAGAAGACGATCGTATGCGTTTTTTGGAATAATAAGAATACTAAAAAATGGGATAAGAACTCATATCTTATCCCATTTTTTTCTTTAATGTAATGGATCTTTAGAAGGCGTTCCCGCTTTTCTCGGATAAGCCTTTGGTGTTTTCTTTTCTTTTTGAATGGTCACAAAAGATCTTTGCAGATCCGAATCCGGCAAAGAAAATTTGTGTACGTCCGAAATCTTTCCACCCAAAAGATAAATACCTTTCTTTCCCTGATCCAGTTCCTCATCAATGTTTGATGACTTATAAGAAATAAAGGATCCACCTACTTTTACAAATGGTAGACAATATTCTGACAAAGTCGAAATATTAGCAACGGCACGGGAAAGGCAAAGATCAAACTGTTCTCTGTAATTCTTGTTGCGCGCCGCTTCTTCTGCTCTGCCATGCACTGCTTCTATATTTTCCAAACCAAGTTCATTTATAACATCCTGTAAAAATAAAATGCGCTTGTTCAAGGAATCCATGAGTGTGATCTCAAGTTCCGGAAAAGCAATCTTAAGTGGGATACCGGGAAATCCTGCACCTGTACCAAGATCAAGTACTTTCTGAGATTTATGAAGATCCTGTATCTCAACCAGAGATAAACTGTCTAAGAAATGCTTTTCCACAACCTCATCAAATTCCGTGATCGCCGTCAGATTCATAACCTTATTTTTTTCTATCAGCATCTCATAGTAATTTAAGAACTGCTTCATTTGCTCGTCTGATAATGTAATGCCAAGTTCATCCAATCCATGATGAAAGCGATCTAAATTATAATTCATATATTTTTCCAATCTTTACTCTATATTATGTTCTTTCTTATAATCATAACTTTCCAGATAAACCAAAAGTACGGAAATATCAGCAGGTGATACACCGGAAATTCTGGAAGCCTGACCTATACTAAGCGGTCGCAGCGCCTCCAACTTCTGGCGGGCTTCAATACGAAGACTCGGAACAACTTCATAATCAATATCCTCCGGGATCTTCTTTGACTCGATCTTCTTGAAATTCTCCACCTGTTTTTGTTGTCTCGTGATGTAGCCTTCATATTTGATATGGATATTGACCTGCTCTCTCACTTCCAGGTGGAGACAAGGTCTCTCCGGATCGATCGGTGCCAGACACTCATAATTAAGTTCCGGTCTGCGGATCAGATCTGCTAAAGTCACACCACAGTTTAAAGGTATGCTTCCCTGAGATTTAAGAAAAGTCTGTACTTTTTCATTTGCACCGATATGAACGTTATGCACACGTTTGATCTCCTGCTCGATCAGGCGTCTCTTTTCTTCTACCCAGGCAAAACGTTCATCAGAGATCAGACCGATCTCATGGCCAATCGGAGTCAGACGAAGATCCGCATTATCCTGACGCAAAAGCAGACGATATTCTGCACGGGAAGTCATCATACGATATGGCTCATGGTTTTCCTTTGTCACCAGATCATCGATCAAAACACCGATATAACTTTCGGAACGATCCAATACAACCTGTTCTCTTCCTAAAATTTCAAGAGAAGCATTGATACCGGCAAGAAGTCCCTGGCAGGCGGCCTCTTCATATCCACTGCTGCCATTGAACTGTCCGCCACTGAAAAGTCCTTTGATCTTTTTAAACTCAAGTGTGGCGTAAAGTTGATTGGCATTGATACAATCATATTCTATGGCATAAGCATTACGGACAATCCTCGCATGCTCCAATCCCGGAACCGTATGATACATGGCATACTGCACATCTTCCGGAAGCGAAGAACTCATACCACCGATATACATTTCATTAGTATTGAGTCCTTCCGGCTCTACGAACAACTGGTGCCGGTTCTTATCTGCAAATTTTACGACCTTATCCTCGATAGAAGGGCAATATCTCGGACCGGTGCCCTCGATAACACCGGAATACATCGGCGAACGATCCAGATTTGCACGGATGATCTCATGTGTCTTTTCATTTGTATAAGTCAAATAACAGGACACCTGATCGATCTGCACATCTTCCGGATCTGTGGTAAAGGAGAATGGAACGACTCTCTCATCTCCAAACTGTTCTTCCATTTTGTCGTAATCAATGGTAGAACCGTCTATTCTTGCCGGAGTACCTGTCTTGAAGCGGTACATTTCAATACCATTTTCCACCAAAGAATCCGTCAAATGATTGGCAGCCTTCAAGCCATTCGGACCGGTATGCTCGATCACATCGCCATAAAGACAACGGGCTTTCAGATAAGTTCCGGTACAAAGAACACATGCCTTGCAATGATAGATGGCGCCGGACAAAGTCTTTACCCCGGTGATCTTTCCGTCTTCTACTATGATCTCACAGACTTCTGCCTGACGCAGGGTAAGATTTTCGGTATTTTGCAAAGTCTTGCGCATCTCCATACTATAGGCAGCCTTATCCGCCTGAGCACGGAGAGAATGAACTGCCGGACCCTTGGATTTGTTGAGCATCTTGGATTGGATAAAAGTATGATCAATATTGATACCCATTTGTCCACCAAGAGCGTCGATCTCTCTTACCAGATGTCCCTTGGAACTTCCTCCGATATTTGGATTGCATGGCATCATAGCCACACTGTCCATACTGATCGTAAAAAGTATGGTATTTAAACCAAGTCGTGCTGCGGCAAGGGATGCCTCACATCCGGCATGTCCTGCACCAACAACAACGACATCATATGTCTCTTCTATTACTGGCATAATTTCTTCCTTCCTAATTATGAGCACTTTCTATTTTCCGGTACAAAACTTTTCAAAAATTTCACTTACCAAGTCTTCTTCTACCGACTCACCAATAATGATACCCAGACTTTCGTAAGCATCCATCAGATCAATAGAAAGAAAATCTTCCGGCATATCCATAGAGATACTTTCCACGACATGTTTCAAACTCTCATTTGCATCGGAAAGTGCCGCAATATGTCTGGCATTGGTAAGAAATACCTCATTGCTATCCATGATCTGACCTGTAAAGAACATATCCGTAATCATTTTTTCCAAATGATCCAGTCCCTGCCCATTCTTTGCAGAAAATGGCAAAATGTCCTGTGACAGATATCTATGGATTTCTTCATCATCCACAACCGGATCCAGATCGGTCTTATTGAGAAGCACAATAACCTTGAGGTCTTTGATCTTTTCCATAATAGAAATATCATTTTCATCCAAAGGTCTTGATGCATCTACAACATAAAGGATCAGGTCTGCATTTTCCATGGTATCATAAGCCTTTTTGACACCGATCTTCTCTACGACATCTTCCGTGTCGCGGATCCCCGCCGTATCAATAATGCGAAGAGCAATGCCATTCAAACTAATCTGCTCCTCCAAAGTATCACGAGTTGTTCCCGCAATATCCGTAACAATCGCCCTGTCTTTTCTGGCAAGCAGGTTCAAAAGAGAGGATTTTCCGGCATTTGGTTTGCCGATGATGGTCGTCTTGATGCCCTCTTTTAACATAGACCCATTATCCGCGGTTGCAAGCAAATGCGAAATCTGATCTATGATCTCCTCTATCTTTGGTAAAAGGTCTTGTCCATAACCTGTAATATCTATATGCTCCGGGTCATCCAGAGCCGACTCAATATAAGCGATCTCATAAATGATCTTGGCACGCATATCCTTGATCTGATCTGAAAAATTTCCCTGCAACTGGTTGATGGAATTGTGAAGTGCCAGACTGGAATTGGAAGAAATCACATCCATAACAGACTCTGCCTGAGAAAGATCAATACGTCCATTCAAAAATGCCCGCTTGGTAAATTCTCCCGGTTCCGCCGGTCTTACGCCCTGCGCCATAACGGCTTTTAAGATTTCCTGCATGACAAGTGTTCCACCATGACAGTCGATCTCAATGGTATCTTCTGTCGTATAAGTACGCGGCGCCTTCAAGACCAGTACCATAACTTCATCGATCACCTTATCCTCATGAACAATATGACCATATTGTACGGTATGAGACTCTACTTCCGGTAGTTTATGTTTTCCTTTATAAATCTTATCAACTTTTGCAATTGCATCCGGACCGCTCACACGGATAATACCTATGCCGGCATTTGTCATAGCCGACGCGATCGCACAAATCGTATCTGTCTTATACATAATTAAATTCCTTATAAGAAAAATTGGACTTTATCCTCATTTATTATGAAGATAAAGCCCAAAGATTTCAAGCCATTTATATTATTTTTTCAGGGTAATAACAACATGTCTGTAAGGTTCTTCTCCCTCAGAATGTGTTACAACATACTTGTCATTCTGCAAAGCAGAATGAATGATTCTTCTCTCATAAGGATTCATTGCTTCCAAAGAAACCGGACGCTTTGTTCTCTTTACCTTGTAAGCCATATTCTTGGCAAGGTTTTCCAAAGTTTCCTTTCTTCTTCTGCGATAATCCTCTGTGTCGATCTTTACACGAAGATAATTATCTGACTTTCTGTTGACAGCAAGATTTGTCAGATACTGGAGAGAATCCAATGTCTGTCCACGCTTACCGATCAGAACGCCCATCTCAGGTCCTTTCAACTCAATGTCAATCACACCCTCAATTTCATCAAACTTGGTAATGATCTCAACTTCCAAGTTCATCTTATCAAAAACTTCTTTTAAGAAGTCCTTTACAACATCTTCCGGTGTAGACTTCTTTGCAACCTTGATGACTGCATCCTTGCTGCCAAAACCAAGAATACCATTGCTGCCTTTTTCAATTACTTCGTATTCAATCTGATCACTTGTTGTTCCAAGAGAAACCAATGCATTTGTTATTGCATCATCAACAGTTTTTCCGCTAAATTCTACAAATTCCATGATTTTAAACCCCCATTATTTATTGTTGCGCTCGTTAAAATCTTTTACCAGATTGGCTTTTGATGCCATAGAACCGCTTGCAGCACGTGCACGCGCCTCTTCAGCCTTATTCAAAGCATCAATCTTTTCAGAAGAAATGTTGGCCTTTGAAGCCATACTATTATTCTTTGTATTCATCTTTGCTGCTTCGTAAATCTGTGCCTGACGAATACCACGCTTCTCTTTTTTCTTTTCAGCCTTTTCTTTATTTTTTTCTATAATATCATCCAGATCAATTTTCTCAAAATGTTTGTTCAATAAGATCTGCTGAACGATACGGACTACAGAACCCATGGTCCAGTATAAAACAAGACCTACCGGACATGTAAAAGCGATGAAAAGTGTCATCAGAGGCATCATCGTATTCATCATTTTCATTTGCTGTGCCATCTGATCTGCCTGTGCATTACCGGATCCGGAAGTATCCTGCGTAGGCATCAGTTTCATATTAAATACCTGTCCAAGATAAGAAACGATTGGTACTAAGAGTGCTGCAATAAGAAGCAACCAATACTTATCAACCCATGCTGTCTTCATCAGATTCCAAGGTGTATCGGAAATATTTAAGATGAACATATAGTTGATATCTTTTAAATTTGCGGATGTCGTTGCAATAGAGTCAGAAAGATTAGGAAAACTGTCTGCCAAAGCACTCCAACCGGATTCACTTAACTTGTAAAGAACATCAATGATAGAATTGCTCATTGTTGTTCCTGTTGCATCTGCACTAAAAGAAACATTTTTTAGTCCTGCACTTTTATATAGTGCAGCCATTGTATCTGCATAACCATCGGTTGCCATAATACCATTTACAAGATCCGTAAAAATGTCTTTTACACTAGTAATGTAAGCCGGTACATTCCAGAATACACGGTAAAGTGCAAAAAGGATAGGCATCTGAATAAGCATCTGTAAACAAGAACCCATTGGAGAAACACCATATTTGTCATAGATCATCTGTGTTTCTTCCTGCTGTGCCTGCATAGAAGCAGTATCCTTTTTATTCTTATACTTCTTCTGGATAGCATTCAGTTCCGGCTGCATTTTTCTTGTAAGTACAGAAAACTTCTGCTGCTTATAAGTCAGCGGGAACAGACACAGGTAAATAAATACCGTAAATACGATGATGGTAAGGGCGATGCTGTTGATATGACATACAGAACTAAGAAAAACGTATATCTTATCCATGATCCAGCCGAGTCCCTTAGCGATTGGTCCTAAGATCGCACCATCATAAGCAGTTAAATATAACTCTGTCAATGTTAAAAACCTCCATTTTATGGAACAGGATCATAACCACCTTTTGAAAATGGATTGCAACGAAGAATACGCCAGGCAGCCAAAGCTCCGCCTTTAAAAAAACCGTACTTCTCCACAGCATGCAGACCATAGGTCGAGCATGTGGGATAATACGGGCATTTCGTTGTCTTCATTGGCGAAATATACTTTCTATAAAATTTGATAATCCAAATTAAACCATTTTTCAAAATTGATTGCATATTCTTTTCCAATTATTACCTATTTAATATGTTGTGAAGACCTGCAAGATGAAGCAAAGCATCATTAATTTCATGATAAGAACAATCCCTTGCTCTGTTTCTTACAACGACTACGATATCCAAACCACTATTGAATATCTCTTCATGTAGTCTATAACTTTCTCTGATCAGTCTCGTCAAATGATGTCGTACTACACTGTTTCCTACTTTTTTACTAACAGAAATTCCAATTCGATTTGTGGATCCTTGATTCTCGCATACATACATAACTAAATATCGATTTGCTTTGGATTGTCCGTTTTTATAAACATACTGAAAATCGGCATTTTTCTTTAAAGAATCACTGAATTTCACTACTATCCACTCACCTTTCCATGACAAAAAGTCTCTCGAATTGGGTCATGATCGTTTTTGATAAAAAGAAGAAAGACCACAGGGTCTGTGGCCTAAGCTGATAATTTCTTTCTACCTTTTGCTCTTCTAGCAGCCAATACTTTTCTTCCGCCTGCTGTACTCATTCTTGAACGAAAACCATGTACTTTAGATCTCTGTCTCTTTTTTGGTTGAAATGTCATCTTCATAGTATCCACCTCCCTTTATGAAAAAACATCGCTATCATTATAACAAAAAAAGTCTCAAAGTCAAGCAAAATCAACATTTTTTAGAATTTTACATTTTCCACAATTTTCTAAAATTCTCTTGATAAAGTGGATAACTTTGTGGATAAGTGTAAAATTTAAAAACATTCATCCACAGATATATTGCTAAAAATGTCATTTTATGTCAGATATTGTGGTTTATAACTTATCCACATACTAAGTCTATTATCCACTTTATGCACAAAGATAGCCCTATAACGTCGTATTTTGGAAAATAAAGAAAATAAGGTACCTGTATTATCCCCTATACCTATGATGTTTTTGTTGATAAAATGGCTTTATTAAGGTATTATAGATGATAGGTTATTAGGATAAAGAACGGGGACTACATATGAATTTAGAACTTATTCAGGAAAAATGGGATGATATTTTACAGAGTTTCAAAGAAGAACACTCTATTTCTGATATTTCCTTCAAATCCTGGTTATTACCACTGGAGCCATCATCTATCGAAGATGACACACTGATCGTTGTCTTTGATCCAAAAGATGATCAGGAATCCGATCCTGACCAGATGGCTATCAACTATATCACCAAGAAATACGCAAAGTTTCTTGCTATCATGATCAGTGAAGTATGTGGTTTTAATAAGGAAGTGAAATTACGTTTTGCCTTACCAGGCGAATTCAGCACACCGGCTATCAATGAGACTTTCATTCCAAAGTCAGCTAACTATGCAACTTCTAATTTAAATGCAAAGTACACTTTTGATACTTTCGTCGTAGGCGGCAACAACAAATTTGCCAGACAGGCATCCCTTGCCGTTGCCGAATCTCCGGGCGAAGCATACAACCCACTTTATATTTACGGTGGACCGGGACTGGGAAAGACACACCTTTTACATTCCATCGGCAATTTCATTATCAATGAAAATCCTGATAAAAAAGTACTTTATGTCACTTCCGAACAATTCTTAAATGAAGTCATCGAGGGCATCCGCGGAGCCAATTCTTCCAATGCCATCACAAAGACAAGAGAAAAATATCGTTCGGTTGACATCCTTCTGATCGATGATATACAGATCTTGATCGGTAAGGAAAGCACGCAGCAGGAGTTCTTCAATACTTTCAATACCCTTTATTTGGCTGGAAAGCAGATTGTCATCACTTCCGATAAGCCGCCAAAAGAGATGGAGACTTTGGAAGAAAGGATACGTTCCCGTTTTGAAAGCGGACTCATGGCTGATATCGGCAATCCTGATTATGAGACCAGAATGGCGATCCTGCGTAAGAAAGTCGAATCTGAAAAGATCAACCTGAGTGATGATATTCTGGATTACATTGCTGAAAATATCAAATCCAACATCCGTGAACTGGAAGGGGCACTCAACAAACTCATTGCTTACGCCAATCTGGAAAAAAGCGAGATCACCATGGATATTGCCATGCGTGAACTTCAGAATATCATTTATCCGGACAAACCTAGAGAAGTGACACCACAACTCATTATTGAAGTCGTTTCTGAACATTATAATATTCCTATGGAAAAGATGCTTTCCAAAGACCGCAGCAAGTCTGTTTCCAGACCGCGTCAGATTGCCATGTTCTTATGCAATACTATGACAGATGCTACCTTAGAAGGTATCGGTCAGTTACTCAACGGAAGAGATCACTCTACTATCCTTCATGGACGTAATGTAATCGAAGAAGAATATAATAATGATGAAGAATTTCGTAAACAGATCGACACCATCAAAAAGAAGATCAATCCAAATTAGATGAGATTGTAAATAAG
>CAVLBP010000088.1:0-10191 GCA_963661325.1 bacterium | reverse complement strand
GCTCCTGGGTCTTGGCGAAGCCTACCCCCGGATCCAGAATGATCTGTTCCTTCTTGATACCGGCATGAAGCGCCCTATCTGCATCTTCTTTCATCTGTTTGATAAACAGATCGGCATCCATCTCCTCTGTGATATGGTTTCGATTGTGCATAAGACAATAAGCAAGGCCACTGTCCGCTACGATCTTTCCCAATTTGGGATCATACTGCAAGCCCCAGATGTCATTTAAAAGGTCTGCTCCCGCACGGATGCCTTCCTTTGCCACGGCTGACTTGTAAGTATCCAGCGATACCGGAATGGAAAACTCCTGCTTGATCTTTTCGATCACAGGAAAGATGCGGTCGATCTCTTCCTGATCGCTGATCTTTTCATGTCCCGGTCTTGTAGATTCCCCACCGACATCAATGATGGCGGCGCCATCTTTTATCATCTGTTCTGTATGTCTTAAGGCAGCATCTAAATGATTATACTTACCGCCATCCGAAAAGGAATCCGGGGTCACATTTAAGATACCCATGACATAGGTATGTCCCTCTTCCAAAAACTTCTGATCTCCTATGATCATACCAAACCTCTCTTTCTGATATCAAAATCTTCCTTTATCTCAAAATAGGCTCTGTCGGTCTTTTCTTCTTCCTTCCATTTGCAGGTCTTGCTCGCCGCACAGGCAAAACATTCCCTTGAAAAATGATCTGCAAAGGAAAGCAATTCTTCCAAGGTCTTAAGACTGCCGCGCCTGGCATAGCGAATCTTGACATCCTGCCTTTTGCTATGACATTTCACTGCCGCACAGATCCTGTCTGTCTTATCGGGATCATAGCCAATAGACAACAAAATCTCCTCTGCAAAGATCGCTGACGATTCTGCATGGGAGATTCCATTCTGATACTGCAAGGCACGCCCCAGATCATGAAAGAGGGCTGCAAGCATGATCTCCTCTGCATCGATCGAAAGCCCATTTTCCTTTGCCAGCAAAAGAGCGATCTGTCCTACCCGAAGGAAATGCTCCATATCATGTCTGCAATAAGTCCTGTCTGCTTCGTAGTCCCTGATTGTCTCGCAGCATGCCTTATATTTAGGATGTCCTAAAACCTGTGTCACTGTGTCCATATGCCGTATCCAAACTTTATTTTACTAACTGAAAAAATCGATCCTGTAATGCCGTATCCTCTGCAAAGATGCCCCTTGTCACATAACTGACCGTCCGGCTGCCCGGCTTTTTGACGCCGCGCATGGTCATACAGGTATGCTCTGCTTCCAGCATGACCATGACCCCCATGGGATGCAGCTGCTCATTGATGGCATCCGCGATCTGTGCGGTCAACTGCTCCTGCAACTGTGGTCTTTTTGCAAAGACCTCGACCGTCCTGGCGATCTTACTGAGTCCCACGACCTCGCCCTTTGGGATATAGGCTACATGTGCCTTGCCAAAGAAAGGCATCAGATGATGCTCGCAGGTGCTGTAAAATACAATATCCTTTTCCAGGACCATCTCATTGCCAGCCACATGAAAACGCTTGGAAAGCGGCTCTGCGGCATCCTGATACATACCGGCAAAGATCTCCTCATACATACGCGCCACACGGTCCGGTGTCTCCAAGAGTCCCTCGCGCTCCACATCTTCGCCCACGCCCTCTAAGATCAGGCGCACGCCTTCTTTTATTTTCTCGTGATCAAACATCTCTTACTCCTTTACAGATGCCTTTACTATCTTTTTAAAATCTCCCAGATAAGAAAGGGAACCAAAGGCTAAGATCATATCATCCCCTGCCTTTAGTGCCTGATGCAGCGCATCCTCCAAACCAGAACAGGAAACCGCTGCAAACGAAAGTTTCTCTATAGTCTTTGTCAGATCTTCTGCCGGCAAGGCTCTTGCATTATCCGGTGTGACCGTATAAACATGATCTGCTCTTGGCAGAAGCAGTGCCAGCATTTTCTCGTACTCCTTATCCGCAAGTACCCCCATTATATAAGTTATGGATGTATTTGTAAAATCACTTTCCAGCGTTTCCCATAATCTTTTGGCTGCGGGCAGATTGTGCGCCCCATCCATATAGATCAAAGGCTGCTTGCAAAGACACTCCATCCTTCCCTGCCAAATGGTCTTTTGCATCCCCTCTTTTACCGCCGCATCCGAGATAACGACTCCAAGTTTACGCAAGATCCGGATGGTCTCTAAGACTAAGACGCTGTTTTGCAACTGATAGGAGCCCTCCAGTGGCAGCTCCACATCAAAAAACTCCTTATAATCATAGCAGAGCGGCTTGCTTTGCTTTCGCCTGATCTGACTCTCATCACAAAAGACAAGTTCTGTCTGCCCTGCTTTTGCCACATCTTTTAAGACGGCTGCGACCGCCGGCTCCTGCCAGGTGGAAACTGCATGCCCGCCTGCTTTCATAATGCCTGCCTTTACCCGGGCGATACTTGCCAGATCCGGTCCTAAGAACTGCATATGATCCCTGCCGATCGATGCAAAAACACTGCACAGACTATGAGTCAATACATTGCTGGCATCTGTCGCCCCGCCCATGCCAACTTCCATGATGACATAGTCACAACCTGCTTCATAAAAATAAAGATATGCCAGGGCCGTCTCCACTTCAAAAATGGTCGCGCATAAGTCCTGCTGCCTTTCCACTTCCTGCCAGGCATCCTCCAGGCGGTGCATATAGGTATGGAAAGTCTCCGCATCAATATAAGTACCGTCTATGGAAAAACGTTCCTCGTAGCAAAAGACTGCCGGGGATGTATAAAGTCCGACATGATAGCCCTGTCTGCACAAAATGCTCTGTAACATAGCGCAGGTAGAACCTTTTCCATTGGTTCCTGCCACATGGATGACCTGTAAATGCTCCTGTGGATCGCCCAGAACCTGCATGAGCAGGCGCATGGCATCCAGACCTAAGACACTGCCTTTTTTTGCAATTTTTTCCATAAATGCACTGGTCTTATCATCAAATGTCATTACTTTTTGACACCTTTCGTATCACGATTGCCAATATGCAGGCGGTTTAATACCACATCTTTGCCCTTGACCTTAACCGTTTTGCTATCTCCCACATGTAAAAGATAGACAGCCTGCAAAAGATCCTTATCGGCTAAACGCATACCTCTGACACCGATCGCGCCCTTCTTTTTCTCAGGTATGGTCGTCGCATCAATGCGGAGGAACATCTCCTTTTCACTTTGCATGACAATGCTATCCTGGTCTTCTAAGACACCAACTAAAAGCAGACCATCTTCCGGTGCCAACTTGGTAGCAGCCGTGGTTCTCTTTGCCACATCAAACTCGCCGCCATCGACTACCTTTAACATGGATGTCTTGGTCGCAAATACCACTTTTTTGTCTTTTAATGCAGCGATAGACGCGATCAAAAGGCTTTCTTCCTTGCTCGCATCAAAGTTACTTACATTGTCAAGTGGCTGTCCCTTATCGCGGAACTTGCCAAACGGCAGGTCTAAGACCTTGATCAGGTGCATCTGTCCCTGATCGGTAAAGAGTGCCAGTTTGTCTGTATTTTTACAGAAAATGATCTGTCGGCTCTCTGCCTCTGCCGCCTCTTTGTTGCGTTCAAAGGTAGGCATGTCCACAACACGACCGTAGGCAAAACGATCGATCATGACAGCAACATCCACTTCCTCGATCGGCTTTTCTTCTACCACTGCCTCTGCCACATTGTCAATGACCGTGCGACGCTCCTTGGCGTATTCCTTTTTAAATTCTTTTAATTCCTTCATGATGACTTTTGCCATAGAAGCACGATTTTCCAGAATATCAGAATATTCTTGGATATTTTTCATGGTCTTTTCATAGTCATTCATGAGTGTCTGGATCTCCAGACCGATCAATTTATACAAACGCATTTCCAAGATGGCAGTCGCCTGTCGCTCCGTAAAATGCAGTTTTTCGGCGTCTCTTTTGGACACTTCCGACTTAAAGCGGATGCCCTCGGTAATCCCCTCGACCAGACAGGCTTTTGCCATTTTCATATCCTTACTGCCACGCAGGATCTCAATGATCAGATCAATGACATCACATGCCTTGATCAAACCTTCCTGGATTTCCTTTTTCTGGCGTTCCTTGGCAAGCAGGGTCGTATATTTTCTGGTAGCCAATTCATACTGGAAGTTGACGTGATGGCGGATGATCGGGACAATACCCATGGTTTCCGGTCTGCCGTCTGCAACGGCAAGCATATTCACGCCAAAAGTATCTTCCAATCTGGTTTTTTTGTAGAGCAGATTGCAGAGATTTTCGGCATCGGCTCCCTTTTTCAGATCAATGACGATACGGATGCCTTCTTTGGAGGACTGGTTGGAAATATCCACGATATCTGTCGTCTTTTTTGACTCGACCAGACCATAGACGTCATTTAAGAACTTTCCGATATTGGCACCGATCATGGTATAGGGGATCTCCGTGATGATCAGGCGTTCCTTGCCGCCCTTGACCTTTTCGATCTCCACCTTGCCACGCACCTTGATCTTACCGACACCGGTCGCATAAATGGCATGCAGATCATCCTTGTTGACCACGATACCACCGGTCGGAAAATCCGGTCCCTTGATGTATTCCATCATCTGCTGGGTATTGATATCCGGATCTTTCATATAGGCAATGACACCGTCGATCACTTCCCCAAAATTGTGTGGCGGAATGCTGGTCGCCATACCAACGGCGATACCTTCCGCACAATTGATGAGAAGGTTTGGCACCTTGACCGGAAGGACTTCCGGCTCTTTTTCTGTCTCGTCAAAGTTTGGGATAAAATCAACGACATTCTTATCCAGATCTGCCAGATAACACTCCTGGGTCACCTTGTGCAGACGTGCCTCCGTATAACGCATTGCCGCTGCGCCGTCACCCTCGATCGAACCAAAATTACCATGACCTTCCACCAAAGGAAGTCCCTTTTTAAAGTCCTGTGACATGACGACCAGTGCGTCATAAATGGAAGAATCACCATGTGGATGATATTTACCCATGGTATCTCCGACGATTCTGGCGGACTTACGGAAAGGCTTATCGTAACGGATCCCCAGTTCGTGCATATCATAAAGCGTACGTCTTTGCACTGGCTTTAAACCGTCACGGACATCCGGTAAGGCTCTTGCAATAATAACACTCATGGCATAATCGATATAGGATTTCTCCATGATCTCCGAATATTCCATGCGAATCAATTTTTCCTCTACTGCCATCTGTTCTTTCTCTCCTACTTACTATTTCAAACGTCTATACGTCAAGCTGTGCATCTCTCGCGTGCTCATAAATAAAGGCACGGCGCGGCGGCACATCATTTCCCATCAACATTTCGGTCACATCGGATGCCATACGTCCATCCTCGATCTCGACCTTTTTCAAAATCCTGCGTTCCGGATCCAGGGTTGTCTCCCACAACTGTTCTGCATCCATTTCACCCAGTCCCTTGTATCTTTGCAGGGTAAAATTACCTGTGTGGGTCTTTCTGTATTTTTCTAAGGCTGCATCATCATAGAGATACTCTTCTTTTCCCTTGGATGGGATTGCCTTATAAAGAGGCGGCATAGCAATATAGACATGCCCCTCATAAATGAGTTCCGGCATAAAGCGATAGAACAAGGTCAAAAGCAGGGTAGAGATGTGGGCACCGTCCACATCGGCATCCGCCATGATGATGATCTTGTCGTAGCGCAGTTTGGTAATGTCAAAATCATTGCCGTAACCCTCGGAAAAACCACAGCCAAAAGCATTGATCATGGTCTTGATCTCGGCATTGGCAAGTACCTTGTCGATACTGGCTTTTTCCACGTTCAGGATCTTTCCACGGATCGGCATGATCGCCTGATACATACGGTTTCTCGCCATCTTTGCAGAACCACCCGCAGAATCTCCCTCCACGATAAAGATCTCACACTTGGAAGCATCCCTGCTCTCGCAGTTGGCAAGTTTTCCATTGCTGTCAAAAGAAAACTTCTGCTTGGTCAAAAGGTTGGTCTTGGCACGTTCTTCTGTCTTACGGATCTTGGCTGCTTTTTCCGCACAGGAGATCACCGTCTTTAAGGTGTCAAGATTACGGTCAAAATACAACTGGATCTCGTCTCCGGTCACCTTGGCGGTCGCCTTGGAAGCATCCTGGTTATCCAGTTTTGTCTTGGTCTGTCCTTCAAAACGCGGTGCCGGGTGTTTGATGGATACGACTGCCGTCATACCGTTTCTGACATCTGCCCCGTTAAAATTGGCGTCTTTATCCTTTAAAATGCCAAGTTCCCTTGCGTAATTATTGATGACTGTCGTAAAGACTGTCTTAAATCCGGTAATATGGGTACCACCTTCTGCGTTGTAGATATTGTTACAAAATCCAAGAATATTTTCATGGAATTCATTGCAATACTGAAAGGCGATCTCCACGCTGATTCCATCAGACTCTCCGCTAAAATAGACAACATCATGGAGTTTTTCTGCATTTTTGTTGATGTCCTTGACAAAGCCGATAATACCGTCCGGTTCGTGATATTCGATATGCTCGACTTCTTCTTTTCTTCTGTCCTCATAAATGATGGTCAGTTTTGGATTCAGATAGGCGGTCTCATGCATACGGCTCTTAATCTCATCCTCTTTGAAATTTGTCTTTTCAAAGATCTCGGGATCCGGCAGGAAATTGATCTTGGTTCCGGTCTTTTTGGTCTTGCCGATCGTTGGCAGCAAGCCCTTTTCCAATGCAATCACCGGATGTCCCTGTTCGTATCTGTCATGATGGATAAAACCATCACGGGAGATCTCCACATCCATATAGGTAGACAGGGCATTGACCACGGAAGAACCTACACCATGTAAGCCTCCGCTGGTCTTATAGACACTGTCATCAAATTTTCCGCCTGCATGTAATGTGGTAAATACTACACGTGCGGCAGATACACCGGTTGCATGCAAGCCGACCGGAATCCCTCGTCCATTATCTTCTACGGTACAAGAACCATCGGCTTCCAGTGTCACCCGGATCGTATCACAGGCTCCTGCCAGATGCTCATCCACCGAGTTATCCACGATCTCGTAAACCAAATGGTTCAAGCCCTTGCGGGATACACTGCCGATATACATACCCGGTCTTTTGCGTACTGCCTCAAGTCCCTCTAATACGGCAATACTGCTCTCGTCGTAAACGTTCTTTTTCGCCATTTCCTAACCTCACTAAAAAATTGCCTAAAGAATGCGCCGAAGCAATGCTTGGCGCATCCTTTTGCTCTTATTATAACTTTGAATAGCCGAAGCCATTGACCATGGCCTCGATTGGTATGCCTTTCTTGCAATACGGACATTCATGCGGTGCATAGGTCTGATAGCCCGGCAGATCATCCGTGGTAAAGAGTGGAAATACCTCGGTATTGCCAACCTTGGTCATAGTACCAAAGATGGAAGACACGCCCACGATATTACCACCGTAATACTCGATACATTCCAGACTTCTGCGTACAGTCTCGCCCGTCGTCATGGTTGCCAGCAAAAGCAATACATTTTTCCCCTCGATCGCCGGACGGACATTTTCACGGAAAAGCAGCTGGTTGATGCTGTTGACTTCCGGAGACACGATATAAACGGTCTCATGTTTGTTGTTATTTGCAAAATGTCCCTTTTCCAATTCCTCTGCCAGATAGGCACCCAATACTTCCGTACCGTCCATGCAGACAATGGTATCTACCGTCGTCACATGATGCAGCATCTTGTTCTTGATGCTTCTGGCTGCTTCTCTCGCCTCGTTTGCACGTACCTTTAAGCGCGTCACATCGATATAGTAGTTGATGTGTGATGAACTCGTTGCGAAATGCCCCGGTGTCGCGTTTAGTGTAATGGTATTGTCATCCTTTGCATAAAACTTGACCATACGATCCCGAATACTCTTTACTGCCTCTCCCATAATGCATACCTCCTACATTTTACCGGTAGATCCAAATCCACCTTGTCCCCGTTCTGTCTCGTCTAAGTCTGCAACTTCTTCAAATTCTACGGAAAGAAATGGCATGATGACCAGTTGTGCGATCTTTTGCCCCGGCGCTACGACGCGTTCCTCCTCGCTGTCATTATGTAGCGCCACTTTGACCTCTCCACGATAGTCTGCATCGACCACTCCGGTACAGTTGGCTGGACGAAGCCCCTCCTTGGCGGAAAGTCCGCTTCTGGCAAAAACACCGCCAAAGTATCCTTCCGGTACTGCCAGTGCGACACCTGTGCCAATCATTTTGGTTTCGTGCGGTGCAAGCCTTGTCTCCTCTGCAATATCTGCAAATAGATCATAACCTGCTGCCCAGGCACTTCCTCTCTCCGGCATTTTTGCGGAAGATGTCAATTTTTTCCATGCTATTTTCATTCCATTTACTCCTAAAAAAGAATTGCTATTTACAATGTAACACGATTTCGTTTGTTTTTCTAGTAGCAGCTACATCGATCACACGCTGATTGCTGCTGCCACGCCAATAAAGACTGGTATCTTTCTTTTCTACGACAAATTCTCCGTCCACTAAAACATCCACGTATTCCATGACAGGAAGATCCTGGATCGTCTCGTAAGTAAAGCCGGTATAAAGCCATATGGTTTTTTCCGGGAATCGCTCCTTTATCTCTTTTGCAAGCAGGGTTACATCTTCCCGGTTGCCATAAAAGAGAGGATCCCCGCCACTAAAAGTGATACCGGAAATATAATCATGATCCAGATCCTCAAATAACTCTGCCTTTGCCTCTGCATCAAACTCCAGACCGCCATTTGGATCCCATGTGACAGGATTCTGGCAGTCCTTGCAGCAATGATCGCAGCCAGCAACCCATAAGACCACGCGCAGACCGTCGCCGTTTAGCATATCGTCTTTTGTTATATTATGATAACGCATTGATTCCACCTATACTACATACTCTTTCTTTCTGCTATTTCTGCCATCTTGGCATCATTTAATCTGGTATCTCCCTTGACTCTGGAGTAAGAAAGATAACCATTCATACGCTCGATCTTGGTCAGATTCTTGCTGCCGCAGACCGGACATACATCCATATCCAATTCCTCATGACCGCAATCGTCACAATAAGAAAGGGAAAGGTTGACGCCCTCGTAAAATCCCATTTCCATAGCACGGCGCACCAAGGTCTTGACTGCCTCTTTGTTGTAGCCGATCGGGTATTTTACATACTGGATCTTACCACCGTTGGAAAGTTCCCAGAAACGATATTCCAGATCCTGCTTCTGGATCGGAGTGATATCTTCTGTGACATGGCAATGAAAACTGTTGCTGACATATTCACGGTCAGATACATTTTCAACGATACCGTATTTCTTGCGGAACTGCTTTACCTGCAAGCCGCAGAGATTTTCTGCCGGTGTGCCGTAAATAGCATAAAGATTGCCATCCTCTTTTTTGAACTCATTGATCTTGTCATTGATATGCTCTAAGACCTCTACCGCAAACTGTCCGTCCTCTACCAAGGACTTGCCGTTGTAAAGTTCCTGCAATTCGTTGAATGCGGTAATGCCAAAAGAGGCTGTCGCAGTCTTTAAGATCGGTTTGATCTTGTCATTGTATTTCAGATGTCCGCCATAGAATCCGCCTTCACAATACGCCAATGGATTGGTGGATGCGCGCATCTCGCCCAGATAAGCATAGGTACGGATATGAAGTTTACGGATGAGTTCCAGATAATAATCCAGCACTTCGTAAAAGTCGCGGCTCTCCTGTCTTGCCTTTGCTAAGATCATCGGCAGATGCAGGCTGACGGCTCCGATATTAAATCTGCCGACAAATACCGGACGATCCTGATCGTCTGCCGGATACATACCGCCTCTTTCATACCAAGGAGAAAGGAAGGCACGGCAGCCCATCGGACTGATGATCTCTCCGTATTGCTTGTACATGCTGGCAATATAGCCCTTGCCCGTCAGACTCAGCCAATCCGGGTACATGGTCTTTCTGGAGCATTCGATTCCTGCCTCGAAGACATCTTCCAACTCCTTGCCCGGTCCATGCAGGTTTTCATCATATAAAAATACGATCTTCGGGAAAAGTACCGGTTTCTTGTGTCCCTTTTTACCCTGTCCGTTCATGCGGACACGGAGCATACAGATGGTCGCCATCTTGGCAAAACGTGTTCTTCCGGTTCCGGCGGTCACCGTGATAAACGGATAATCTCCACGGCTGCTGGCAACGGTATTGAACTTGTACTCCCAGCCC
>CAVLBP010000087.1:0-10194 GCA_963661325.1 bacterium | reverse complement strand
AGGGACGTTCCTTTTGCCACAAGGAGTGTCCCCATTGGCTTTAGACCTGTCAGTCTGACAGGTCTTTTTCTTTTGCAAAAAATGCATAGAGCCGGAAAAGTTGGAAACAATAGTAAAAAAGAAAGGAAGGATGGCAAGATGGGATATGACGGAAACAATGAGACCCTCTATATCAAATTAGACCGGTCTGCCTTGCGCTATGAGGCGGATTTCTATGTGAAGGATCTGGGTGGGATAGAATGCACTAACAGTGACATATTAGCGAGAGTAAAGGCGCATGCCATCTATCATTTCAAGCATCCGGGCAATATGCCTATGTCCATTACCAAGGTGATCGAGGAGATCCACAGCCTCTATCCAAAACTTACCGTGGTGAGTCTGGGCGAAACCGATGTCATCATGGAGTATCGGAGCAAGGAGCCGGAGCCCTTTATACAAGTGGCAAAGACGGTATTCCTTTGCATACTGCTCTTTGTCGGGGCAGCCTTTGCCATCATGGCTTTTCATAACGATATCAGCATCACGGAACTCTTTGACCGTTTTTACTTGCAGGTGATGGGAAGCCAAAAGCCAGCGGTCAGTCCCTTGGAGATCGCATATTCGATCGGACTTGCGGTGGGGAGCTTATTCTTTTATAACCATTTTAGCAAGAAGAAACTGACCCACGACCCGACACCGATCCAGGTGGAAATGCGCAAGTATGAGAAGGATGTAGATACAGCGATCATAGAAAATGGGGCAAGGAGAGGAGAGAATCTGGATGTTTCTTAAAAGGACGGTCATCATTGTCGCGGGGCTGCTCTTTGGAGGGGCGACGGCAGCCGGTGTGATCGCCCTGCTCACGACCTTGGGCTTTGTATCGCGTATGATCGCAAGGCTGCAACTGGCGAAAGAGACCATGCATTGGGAGAATGTCATCATCTTAGGAAGCCTGAGCGGCTGTCTCTTATCAGTCTTTGAACCGACACCGGTATTTTTCTCCTTTTGGGATGGTATAACCGGGAGCACTTTTGCAAAAGGGCTGGGGATGCTGGCGCTGGTTCTGGTCGGTGTCTGTGCCGGTATCTATGTGGGCTGTCAGGCGATGGCACTGGCGGAGATTCTAAATATGTTTCCCATACTTTTTCGCAGGGTAAAACTGCAAATGGGACTGTCTTTTGCTATCCTTGCCATTGCGCTGGGAAAATTGGCAGGCAGCCTTTGGTATTTTATTTTTTCGTATGCAAGTTCATAAAATGAGGTGAAAAGAAAATGAAGCAGGAAGAAAAAGAACAGATCAATGAAACTTACAATGCCTATGTGGAGAGTGTGACTCCGAAGGCAAACCTTTGGCTGCGTATGGCAAAAGCCTTTCTGGTCGGCGGACTGATCTGCCTCTTGGGTCAGTGCATTATCAACATAGGAAAAAAATACGGCTTGGATGATCAGACGGCGGCAAGTTATTGCAGTCTGACCCTGGTATTCCTAAGTGCTCTTTTGACAGGCACGGGAATCTACCCGGTCATTGCCAGTTTTGGTGGTGCGGGAGCACTGGTTCCCATCACAGGTTTTGCCAACAGCGTGGCGGCGACCGCCCATGGATTCAAGGTCGAGGGGCATGTCTTTGGGGTCGGCGCCAGAATCTTTCAGATCGCCGGACCGGTGATTTTGTATGGGATTTTTTCATCCTGGATCCTTGGCATGATCTACTGGTTTATGACGACACTTGGTGTGTGATTGACAAAAATGCCATAAATTGTAGTTATAAATTTACAAAAACCACTAGATATTGTGCTTGACTTCCTGTATAATGAAAACGCGCCAAGAAGAGAAAAGAGAGCAAGGATTGTATCTAAATAAAAACTTGCACTTTTTTTAAATCTTGTTATAAAATTAACTAGAGTTAGAAATACCTAACTTGAGTTATAAGAAACAAATTGTTTACTAGAATAGGAGGCAAACACAATGGTAGAAATGAAGGAATGGGACGGATTTGAAGGACGACTTTGGAAGGAAGAGATCAATGTCCGTCAGTTCATCCAGGATAACTACACACCGTACGAGGGCAATGAGGACTTTTTGATGGGTCCGACCGAGCCGACCAACCGTTTATGGGGCGCACTTCAGAAATTGCAAAAAGAAGAGCGCGCCAAGGGCGGCGTGCTTGATATGGAGACCAAGGTTGTTTCCGGTCTGACCGCTTATGGTCCGGGATACATTGATGAAGATCTCAAGGATCTGGAAAAAGTCGTTGGTCTTCAGACAGATAAGCCACTCAAACGTGCTTTTATGCCATATGGTGGTATCAAGATGGCGGTGCAGGCTTGCGAGACTTATGGCTATGAAGTAGATCCTTTGTTAAAGGAAATCTTTACCAAGTATCATAAGACACATAATACTGCTGTGTTTGACGCATATACACCGGAAATGTTAAAGGCTCGTCACAATAAGATCATGACCGGTCTGCCGGATACTTATGGACGCGGACGTATCGTCGGCGATTATCGTAGAGTGGCACTTTACGGTATCGACTTTTTGATCGAGCAGAAAAAGGAAGACAAGGCAAAATGCGGCAGCGGCAGCATGAAGGGGGAGGTCATCCGTCTGCGTGAGGAGATCGCGGAGCAGATCCGTGCCTTAGAGGGCATGAAAGAGATGGCAGCCATTTACGGCTATGACATTTCCAGACCGGCAAAGGATGCAAAAGAGGCGATCCAGTGGCTCTACTTTGGCTATCTGGCAGCCATCAAGACCCAGAATGGTGCAGCCATGTCTGTAGGACGTGTAACCACATTCCTTGATATTTATTTCCAGAGAGACTTGGACAAGGGCATTATCACAGAGGAAGAGGTACAGGAACTGGTCGATCACTTTACCATGAAACTGCGTATGGTCAAGTTTGCCAGAATCCCATCTTACAACCAGTTGTTCTCCGGTGATCCGGTATGGGCAACACTGGATGTGGCAGGAACCGGCGTAGACGGCAGATCTATGGTGACAAAGACAGACTATCGTTTCCTGCATACTTTAGAGAACATGGGACCGGCACCGGAGCCAAACCTGACGGTATTATATTCTTCCAGACTGCCGGAGAACTTCAAGAAATATGCATCTAAGATCTCTATTGCGACAAGTTCTGTCCAGTATGAAAATGACGATGCCATGAAGCCGGAATGGGGCGATGATTATGCCATCTGCTGCTGCGTTTCTGCAACACGTACCGGTAAGGAAATGCAGTTCTTTGGCGCCAGAGCCAACCTTGCAAAATGTCTGCTCTATGCTATCAATGGCGGCGTAGACGAAAAGACCGGCGATCAGGTCGGACCAAAGTATCGCCCGATCACATCCGAATATCTGGATTATGATGAGGTCATGGAACGCTATGACGACATGATGGAATGGCTGGCAGATCTCTATGTCAATACGCTGAACCTGATCCAGTATATGCATGATAAATACTACTATGAGTCAGCCGAATTGGCACTTATGGATACCAACTTAGAGCGTACTTTTGCGACCGGTATCGCAGGATTTTCACATGTGATTGATTCTTTGTCTGCAATCAAGTATGCTAAGGTCAAGGTCATTCGTGATGAAAATGGTCTTGCAAAAGATTATGAGATCGAGGGCGATTTCCCAAGATACGGCAATGATGATGACAGAGCCGATGAGATCGGTGTATGGCTCTTAAAGACCTTTATGGATAAGATCAAGAGACATCATACCTACCGCAGAAGTATCCCGACCACATCCATTCTTACCATCACATCCAATGTGGTCTATGGTAAGGCAACCGGATCTATGCCGGATGGACGTAAGGCGGGCGAGCCGCTTTCTCCGGGAGCAAATCCAAGTTACGGAGCAGAGCAGAATGGTCTGCTGGCATCGTTGAACTCTCTGACTAAACTCCCATATGAGTGGGCGCTGGATGGTATTTCCAATACCCAGACCATCAATCCGGGAGCACTTGGCAATGCAGAGGAGGAGCGTGTGGATAATCTGGTACAGGTTATGGATGGCTACTTCGATCAGGGAGCACATCATCTGAATGTCAATGTCTTTGGCAAGGAAAAACTGATCGATGCTATGGAGCATCCGGAGAAGGAAGAGTACGCCAACTTCACGATCCGCGTATCCGGTTATGCGGTCAAGTTTATCGATCTGACCAAGGAACAGCAGATGGATGTTATCGCAAGAACCTGCCACGATCATATGTAAAAGATCATAGGCTAGGGACAATGACCGCGGGATCTTACCGATCTCGCGGTTTTCTTTATAAAATAGAAAAGGAAAAGGGGAAAGACATATGGAGGAAGTCTTAGGAAATATTCATTCAGTGGAAAGTTTTGGCTCGGCAGACGGTCCGGGCGTGCGCTATATCGTCTTTTTGAAAGGCTGTCAGATGCGGTGCAAATACTGCCACAATCCGGACACCTGGGCGAGTCCCTGCGGCAGCCTGGATCAGCCCAAGCCCGGCGACCACTGGCAAAGCCCCGAGGAAGTTCTTGCCAAGGCAAAGCGTTATAAGGCATACTGGAAAAAGAATGGCGGTATCACGGTCAGTGGGGGAGAGGCACTTTTGCAGATTGATTTTGTCTATCAACTTTTTGCACTGGCAAAAAAAGAAGGCATCCATACCTGTTTAGATACCTCCGGCAATCCTTTTACAAAAGAAGAACCATTTTTCTCAAAATTCCAGAAACTGTTGGAAGTGACGGATCTTTTTATGCTGGATATCAAGGAAATGGATGCAGATAAGCACAGGCAGTTGACAGGACAGGATAATGCGAACATTTTAGAGATGGCGAGATATTTATCCGACCGGGGCAAGGCAATGTGGATCCGGCATGTTTTGGTGCCGGGGGTTACGGATGACGAAAAGGATCTTTTGGCACTTCGCGATTTTGTGGGTTCCTTAGAGACGGTCGAACGATTGGAGATCCTGCCATATCATACGCTTGGAGTCTTTAAATGGAAGGAACTGGGGCTTACCTATGGTCTGGAAGGGATCGACCCGCCGACAGCGGAGGAGATCCATCGTGCAAAAGAGATCTTAGGGATCGCTTAGGTCTTAATATAAGTTTAACAATCCGGGTTTATCCTAAGAAGAAAGTGGGGAGAGAAGGCAAAGCAGGCTCATGGAAAAAGATTTTGAAAAGTATGAATATGTCAATGTCACGATAAATAAAAAACTGGCAGGCGTCTGCCGGGAATCTTATGAGGCATTTGGCTGGGAAGTCTTAGAGGACAAAAGAAGTGGCAGCGGACAGACCTTGCACATGCAAAGACCGCGTCAGATCAAAGACCGCAGCAAACTGATGGTGGAGCAGCGCAAGATGGAAGATGCTCTGATCGCAATCGAGGAATACGAAGGAAAAAAGACCATTGCAGCCACCATGCTGAGTATCGTGACCGGGCTGGTCGGCGCCGGTTTTATCATTGCATCGATCATTGCCCTGTCCTATCGACATATGGTATTTTTTACCATTACCGAGGTGGTTGGTATTATCATCTGTGCTCTGGCACTTTTGGTCAATAACCGCGTGTCGGATCGGCATAGAAATGATTATGCGACCGAGATCGCACATTTATATGAGGATGTTTATGAGGCATGCCGACAGGCAGATGAGATACGAAAATAGTGAGGGAGATAAGAATGATTACCATACTTGTTGTAGAAGATGATACAAAATTAAATTTCATCGTCAGCAAAAAACTGACCGAGGAAGGCTATGACGTAAGAAGGGCAGGCAATCCCATCGAAGCCTTTGATATCATGGAAAAAGTAAAGATCGACCTCATCATTTCGGATATCATGATGCCGGAAATGGACGGCTATGAATTTGCCAAAGAGGTAAGATCCTATGATGCCAAAATGCCCATCCTTTTCATGACGGCAAAAGATGACATCGCCTCCAAGAAAAAGGGCTATGATATCGGTATTGACGATTATATGGTCAAGCCTATCGATCTGGTGGAACTGGTCATGCGTATCGAAGCACTCTTGCGAAGAACCGATATTGCGACAGAAAAACGCTTGCAGGCGGGCAATCTGGTCTTAAATGAGGATGAGACACTGGCTTATTATGAGGGAGAGGAACTGCCCTTGACCGTCAAGGAATTTCAGATCCTTTTTAAGATGCTTTCCTATCCGAAAAAGACCTTTACCAGAATGCAGTTGATGGACGAATTCTGGGGATTTGACAGTGAGAGCAACCCACGGACCGTGGATGTTTCCATTACCAAACTGCGTGATAAGATCTCCGGTGTGAAAGAAGTGGAGATTTTGACGGTGCGGGGGCTTGGCTATAAGGCGGTGATACATAATGAAGATTAGTTATGAGGAGCCAAAGGATGTCCGCATCAATGCTACAAGACCGGTGTGGCGTGAGTTTCTTTTGATCTTTGTGGTGCAGACGATCTGTGTTGTGGCGGGTATTAAATTATATGAAAATGATACGCTGGCAAGGCTGGGAAACTGGGGCATATATACGGCACTGATCTTAAATACCATCTTTTTGGCAGTGGTGTCCATCCTTTGTACCAAGATCAATCAACGTATGACTTTCTCGCGCCCGATCATGGAATTGCGAGGGGCTGCAAGGCGCGTGGCAAGAGGTGATTTTACCGTGCGCGTACTGCCACAGAGAAGTGACGGTAAGCATGATGAGATGGAAGTTTTGATCGAAGATTTCAACACTATGGTTGCGGAACTGGCAACCAACGAGACCTTAAAGAGCGACTTTATCGCCAATGTTTCCCATGAGATCAAGACGCCGATCGCCATCATACAAAACTACGCGCAGATGTTAGAGACCGAGAATTTATCGGAAGAAGAACGCGCAGAATATGTTCATACGATCGCAGAGTCCGCAGAACGACTGTCACATCTGGTGGGAAATATTTTGCGTCTCAATAAGATGGAGAGTCAGGCGATCGTGGAAAAAGACCGCTATTGCTTGGATCAGCAGTTGGCAGAGTGCATCATTGCCCTGGATGAGCCCTTTGATGAAAAAAATCTGGATGTGGAGATTGACTTGGATGAGAGTGTTTTTATCACCAGTGATGCAAGCCTTTTATCCATTGTCTGGAATAATCTTTTGAATAATGCGATCAAATATACTCCAAAGGGCGGGAAAATCTCTATCAGCATGAAAAAACGTGGAACAGACGGTGCTGTTGTGACGATCGCTGATAACGGATGCGGTATGAGCGAGGAGGTTGTCCGGCATATGTTTGATAAGTTTTATCAGGGGGATACGTCGCATGCTTCCAACGGAAACGGCTTGGGACTTGCCATGGTAAAACGTGTTATGGAACTGCTGGATGCCAAGATCTCAGTAGAGAGCAGTCCCGGAAACGGAAGTACATTTCGCGTGGAACTTTAAGGTTGCAAATACCCCTGTCTGATGTTATTCTTTTTACTATAATGTACAAAGAAAAGTACAAAATGAGAGGTGGGGTATTATGACAAAAGAAATTAAGACAGAGGCGAGACTGACCTTTTTTGAGGCGACCAGTATCATCGTCGGACATGGCGTGGGATCCGGCATATTGTCGGTTCCTTTTTTGGCGTCCAGAAATGATTGGAAGGATATGCTTTGGATCGTTGCTGTGGCGTATCTGATCAATCTGATCATGCATTATATGATCGCAGAACTTTCCTATAATAACGGGGGTGCGCAATTCATCAAATGTTTTGAAAATGAACTGTTTGTGGGACGGTTTAAGAAATTTGCTACCTGGGTGGCATTCGGACTTTTGGGATTGTCCGTTGTCCTCAATGTCAGTGGCTTTATTGCAGGTGCAGCAGCCGTATTTCATGCATGGTTTGGTCTGCCGAACTGGGCGGGCATGATCCTCTATTACATACTGGCTGCCAGTGTGATCTACTTTGGCATGAAACTGGTCGGCATCTGTGAAAAAATCTCCGTCGGTTCTATGGTGGCGGTTATCGGCATTTTGTTCGTGGCAACGCTGGTTTCCGAGATCAGCCCTCTGCCGACCAAGTTTATCGCAACGACCAATCTGGTCGCACTTTACAGTATGATCTCTTTCTCCCTGTCCGCCGTTATGTCAGTGCCGCAGGTGGTCAAGGGATTGCAGGGCGATATCAAACGGATCCGTGGAGCCATTGCAGCAGGTACAGGTATCAATACGGGCTTGATCCTTTTGATCACCTTTATGACATTGCTGGGGGCTGGATCAGGTATTTCGGAAAACGGAGCACTGGTAGACCTGTCTGCGCATCTGGGCGGCTGGGTCAGCATCATCGGTTATATCTTCTCCCTTTTGGCTTTGTCTACGTCTTTCTGGGCAAATACCTTGAACCTGCGTGACATCGTGCATGAGCAGACCAAGTGGAATGTCAAGACCTCCTGGCTGGTATCCAGCCTGCCGTGTCTATTGATCGCACTGGTGGGCGTATCCAGTTTTGTAGGCTTTACCCGCCTGGCAAGTGTGGTACAGGTACTAACAGGTGTTGGTATCATCATTTCCTACAACCGTTCCAGAAGAAGGGAAAAGAATGCGCCGATCTGCGGCGTCTGGGGGACTTTGCCGTTCCAGATCCTGGTTGTAGTCAGCACACTCTTTGCGACCATTGGAGCATTGGCAAAAGTGTACTAAAATCCGGCATCAGATTTGTAAATAATTTTGACACTGCCCGGAATTCATGCTATTATTTTCTCGGACAAAAAATGCATATTTATACAGAATAGATGAAGGAGATCGACATGGCTAAAACACCTTTTGTAACAAAAGAAAAAGTAGAAGAGATCGCGAAGAGTATTCCGACCCCGTTTCATTTGTATGATGAAAAGGGACTGCGTGCCAATGCACAGGCAGTGAAAGAGGCTTTTGCATGGAATCCGGGATTTCGCGAATATTTTGCAGTGAAAGCCAATCCGAATCCTTTTTTGATCAAGATCTTGCAGGAGTATGGATGTGGGACAGACTGTTCTTCTATGACAGAACTCATGCTCAGCAAAGAATTGGGCTTTTCCGGGGAAGAGATCATGTTTTCTTCAAATGATACACCGGCAGAGGAGTTTGCCTATGCCGATGAGATCGGTGCGACCATCAATCTGGATGATTTTACCCATATCCAGTTTTTGGAGGATACCATCGGTCATATCCCGGAGACGATCAGCCTGCGTTACAATCCGGGCGGTGTCTATGAGATTTCCAATGGGATTATGGATAATCCGGGGGATGCCAAGTATGGTATGACAAAAGAGCAGCTTTTTGAGGGATATCAGATCCTGCGCGACAAAGGGGCAAAGCGTTTTGGACTGCATGCCTTTTTGGTAAGCAATACAGTGACAAATGATTATTACCCGGCTCTGGCAAAGACTTTGTTTGAACTTGTAGTCGAGTTGAAGGAAAAGACCGGTATTGAGATTTCCTTTATCAATCTTTCCGGTGGCGTGGGTATTGCCTATAGACCGGATCAGACACCGAATGATATCCGCGTGATCGGGCAGGGCGTGCATGAGGTTTATGATGAGATCTTAGTGCCGGCTGGACTTTCCGATGTTGCTATTTATACAGAGATGGGAAGATTTATGATGGGACCTTACGGTGCACTGGTGACAAAGGCGATCCATGAGAAGCACACCTACAAGGAGTATATCGGTGTGGATGCCTGTGCCGTCAATCTGATGCGTCCGGCAATGTATGGAGCCTATCATCACATCACGGTTCTAGGCAAGGAAGATGCACCGTGTGACCACAAGTATGATGTGACCGGTTCTTTGTGTGAGAATAACGATAAGTTTGCGGTTGACCGTATGCTGCCGCAGATCGACATGGGAGATTATCTCTTTATCCATGATACCGGGGCACATGGCTTTGCTATGGGTTACAATTACAATGGCAAGTTGAAGTCTGCTGAGGTGCTTTTGAAAGAGGATGGCTCTTACCAGTTGATCCGTCGTGCGGAGACAGCCAAGGACTATTTTGCAACCTTTGACTGCTTTGATATTATCAAGGGACTTGTATAAAAAGTCTGAAAAACATGAAAAAAGAGATTGACATTTTTAGGATGATGATATAAACTATTATTCGTTGATGGCGCATAGCCATAGTATCAACGAGCCGGTGTGGCGGAATTGGCAGACGCACAAGACTCAAAATCTTGCGGGGGCAACTTCGTGTGGGTTCAAGTCCCACCGCCGGCACTATCAGCATATGAGATGTATGTATGAAAAAGAG
>CAVLBP010000086.1:0-10232 GCA_963661325.1 bacterium | reverse complement strand
GAACAGGGTGTAGCGGTCGTAGTTTTTGTCGTAGCTTTCCAGGAGGAAGCCTTTTTTATTTCCGACCACGCTTTCGTACATGGCTGTGGCGGTTTCATTTACTATGCTGACTGTTTTTTTGTATACCTTAAGTTTTCTCATAATCGTTCTCCTTTTAAGTTGCAATAAAAAAGTCCCTGACAGTTTTTTATTTACTGTCAGGGACGAATCTTTTCGTGGTGCCACCCTTATTCGCTGTGTATTTTCTGGTGTTTCGTTTATAGCCTGTTTTACATTTTCTTGAAACAAAAAAGCTGATTCCCGAAATCGGAAATCAGCCACCAATTACACAACCTCTATGATACAGAAGGATTATCCTTCGATATCTCACCCCTATAACGTGGGGAAACGGCTCCGCTACTTTCTATTCACTTCGCATCTAACGAATCCATTCCAAACAAACTATACCACTGATTCACACCATCCATCAGCTCTCTGAAGATAATCATTTGATGTACTTACTTTCGCTCATTGATTTTATATATTCGATTAGTTTTCTTAACTTGTTTGTTATGTTATCACTTTACAGCGGTAACGTCAATTGATAAATTTTAATTTTTATATATTTTTTTCTTCTGCTGGTGTGCAACAATTTTTATCAAGGTCTTCTGTGGTACATACCGGCTTCCTGTGGTGGAGAATTTCATGGTTGCGGTAGGCACTATGACTACCTTTCTCTTCTTCATCTGGTCTATGGCATAGTTTGCGCAGTATTCAGCTGATATGCCTTTTAAGGCAAATTCTACGTTTGCCACGCTGTTAAACTCTGTATCTACCGGTCCCGGACAGAGACAGCCGATGTATACCCTGCTCTTTCTCTGGCGGAGCTCCTCCGCTACTGCTCTTGTGAGACTTGCCACATATGCCTTGGTAGCGTAATAGGTCGCCATAAATGGTCCTGCCGGAAGCAGTCCTGCTGAGCTTGCCACGTTTAGAATATAGCCGCCATGCTGCTTCTCCATCTTTTTGACCATGCTCTTGGTGAGATAATGCACTGCCTTTACATTGACATCTATCATGTTTAACTCTTTGTCTACATCTGTCTCGTCAAAGCGTCCGCAGTCGCCAAAGCCTGCATTATTGATGAATACGCCGATTTTCTTGTCTGAGATTTCTTCTACAAGGCGCTTGCACTCTGATATTTTACCAAGGTCTGCAAGGATTATCTGGCTCTCTACCTCTGCGGCGTCAAGCTGGGCTTTTATCTCCTTCAGACGGTCTTCTCGTCTGGCTACGAGGATTATCTTGTAGCCCTCTCTTGCAAGGCGTTTTACGAATTCTTCGCCGATGCCTGAGCTGGCGCCGGTGATTACGGCGTAGGAATGTTTTTTGTTCATATTGTCTCCCTCCATTTAACTTAGTCCATATTATCGCTATTATGAAGCTCCCAGAAATTCGGTCCCAGATTGCCACTCCTAAGATGCTCTCTACACAATGCCACATATGAGCTGTTGCCTCCAAGGACTACCTGGTCTCCCTCTCTGATTATGCCATGTTCATTGAATCTGGCATTACATCTTGCAGCTTTTCCGCACCAGCAGACTGTCTTTATCTCTTCGATTACATCTGCCCAGGCAAGAAGCCACATGCTGCCTGGGAAGAGTTCATTTCTGAAATCCGCCCTCAGTCCGTAGCAGATTACAGGGATTCCCAAATCGTCTACGATATGCACAAAGAACTCGATTTGCTCCTTACTGCAAAACTGGGCTTCATCTATAATGTAGCAGTCATATTCTTTGAGTGCTTCGTCTGTCATTGCAAGCAGGGTCTCCACCAGCACACAGGGTCTTTCAAGTCCTATTCTGGACTTGATTATAAGCTCGCCGTCTCTGGTATCTGTCTGTGGCTTTGCCAGTAATGCCCGCTTGCCTCTTTCTCTGTAATTGTATTCTACCATCAGGGCATTTGCTGTTTTGGAGCTGCCCATCGCTCCGTATCTGAAAAATAATTTTGCCATTTGTGTCAACCAATCTGTTTTTTAATTATAGAATATATTATACCCTTAGACAGAATTATTTTCTACATAAAAACACATACATTATATTTCTTTTATTTCAGTATATATCATCCGCAAAACTTACTCATTATCTTCTCCAAATATACATGTTCATTAAAGTTAATTCTCATTCTCTTCTATAAACTTAATCACAATTTTCTGTACCTCGTCTGTCCAGAATTCACTTCCACCATGGTCTGCGCCCTCCATGAGATACAGCTTCACATCCTTACCGCACTGCTTAAGCTTCTTGTATACCTCCACACTGACCCTTGGATTGATTGTCCTGTCCTTGGTGCCGTGAAACATGAGAACTGGTGGCAGCTTGGTGTTTTCATCCACATTACACTCTACAGACATTTTACGGCAGAGTTCTGGATGCTCACGCAGATTAACGCCACCCATCTGCATCCCCTCCGGGCTGTCTGGCAGATGGTGATTTACAGTGCTTGGCATACCATCCTCAAGCATCATGCTGTTTGCTCCATAAAAGGACATTATGCCTTTTACATCAGCATTTATGTCTGGATAAAGGTTGGTGTCCTTATCATCATCCGCTATAAGCTGTGAAAACATTGCCGCATGTCCGCCAGATGAGTCTCCTCCCACAAACATTTTATCAGTGTCTGCCATATATTCTGCCCCATGCAGTTTCATAAAACGGATTGCATTTCTGGTGTCAAGGGCTACTGCTGGAAATGGTGCTATGCTTGAATCTCTATACTCTACCACTGCAATTACATAGCCCTTTTCCGCCAGCCTTGAAAGCAATCCAAGCTTTGCATTTATATTCTGCTTCATCCAGGCTGAACCCTGTACATAGACTATGCAGGGATATTTTTTGCCACTGCTTTCATTCTTTAAATTGCGGGTCTGGGGTGTGATTATCTGCAAATGCAATGATATGCCGTCTATATTGGCATATTCCACGTTTGAATATATATATGTGCCTGCTTCATCTCCGCTTGTGGGAATCCTTATTACGCCCTCCACATCGTCGTCAAATGAAGGATATTCGTCGTAAGTCCAGTTTTTTATTTCCATGTCTGTGTCATCCTCTCCGATTAAAATGAGAAAATGCTCCGAAAAACACAAGTTTCCCGGAGCACTATAACCTGATTTAATTACTCAATATCCTCATCTCTAAGACCATTCGATCCGTCTGCATGCTCAAAGGCTGCAAGTTCCGGATTTTTTCTCTTTTCTTCTGTGTAATTCTCATAAGAAGGTTTTTTATGCTTCTGCTCTGCCCAGATACGGTCTGCAACAGGTCCCCACTCTTCTGCATAGTGGTCACATTTCGCACAAAGATGCTCAACTGTCTCCTCTGCTTCAGCATTTGTTCCCTTAGCGCCAGTCTTGTTTACCATTTCTCTTAAGAGCTTTGGATTCTCAAGCATAGGGCATGGACGCAGATGGTTTCTGTTAAATGGCTGTCCTTCATGGTATGCCTTAAACAACGGACTCTGCAACATCTCAAGAATAGACTTATCATGGATGTTAGAGTCTGAAAAGTGGATAAATACACAAGGCTCTGCGTCTCCCTGAGCATTAATGTGGAAGTAGTTACGTCCACCTGCAATACATCCACCAACAAATTCTCCATCGTTCTGGAAATCCATTGGGAAAAATCCGATATCATTGTCTCCTGTACGAACCCAACGAATCTTTTTGATGATTTCCTCACGCTGTTCCAAAGTAGGCATCAGTTCTGGAGCTGCGTTCTGTCCTACTGGCATGTAATGGAAGTAGAATCCAAAACGTGCGCCCTTATCAGCGATGAAACGTAAGAACTTCTCATCAGTAACTGCCTCTACATTGGCTCTGGTATAACAAATAGAAGTACCGAATACGATACCATACTGTTTCAGAAGATCCATTGCCTTCATAACTGCTGCATAATGTCCGTCACCACGACGACCATCATTTGTTTCAGGTGTTCCTTCAATAGAAAGAAGGAATGTAATATTTCCAAGTTCTACAATCTTCTGACATAACTCATCATCAATCAGAGTCGAGTTAGAGAAAAGACCAAACATACAATCATTATGCTTCTCAGCAAGTTTTAAGATATCAGCCTTACGAACTGTAGGTTCTCCACCTGTCATAAAGTAAAGATAAGTTCCAAGTTCCTTACCCTGTGTAACAATCTTATCCATATCTTCGTATGACATGTTGTTCTTGTGACCATATGTACCAGACCAGCATCCTACACAGTGCAGGTTACATGCGTCTGTTGGATCAAACAGGATCAGCCAAGGAATATTACAGTTGTACTTCTCACGGTTTGCTCTGATCGTCTTTGTTCCACGGAAAAATGCTTCATATCCTAAATTCAGAAGGAATTTCTTAGCATAGTTCGGGTTTGTCTCATCCAAAACACGGTTCACAAATTTTACCCATCTGTTCTCCGGATTCTTTACATACTCTCTAACCTTATCCAGTGTTGCCTTATCTGTGCCCTCTCCCCAGAAAGCCTCTGCCTTGTCAATAAGATTAAGGAATGTTTCCTGTCTTTTTGCGATATCGTCTGTCTTTGTCAACTTACCAACGATACCATTGACCATTATCTCAAAAGCTTTTCTTTCTGCTTTATGCTGTGCGTTTTCAACTAATGAAGCCATGCTAACTTCCTCCCTCTTTTTCTTCTTTGTCTTTTACCTTTGCTAGTATAAGAAATAACGTGGTTTTTTGACATATACAATAGATTTTTTGTGTATGGTCGCATTATACATTTTCACGATTTTGTATATCTGACTTGACAAAATCTATACTTTGTTTGCCACATTTTGTTTGTTCAAGTATAATTAAAGTATAAATCTAAGTGCTCATAACAGCAGAAAGGAGCGCATATTATGCCGGGATTCGCATCACATTACCTTTTTGGACAACAATCACTTTCACATCTTAAGGAAGGTCAGGAATATCATATCCTTTCCTTACATCCACATGCCTATAATCTGGGCTTGCAGGGACCGGATATCTTTTATTATTACCTGCCGGCTTGGCTGCTTTATGACCACAATGCCGCCAGCCTGATCCATGAATCATCTTCCCTGCGCTTTTTTATTGCCATGCTAGATGCCAGAAATAAGTTGTCCTCGCATAGCGAACGCATCATTGCGGACGCTTACATCTGCGGATTTTTAGGACACTATACGCTTGACACTTACTGTCATCCATACATCTTTGACCGGACACACCATTTACAGAATAAAGACCGCAATGGCGGACTCTATGATTTTGGTCGCCATGTCTTTTTGGAGACCGGTATCGATCAGGAAATGATCTCTCATTTTCTGCATTGCAAGCCGACAGATTTTCGCCCGGGAGATACCATTGCCCTTTCTAAAAAGGAAAGCCGTGTGATCGCCAAGGTCTTATCCTTTGCCCTTGCAAATGTATTTCCGGATGCGACCATGCCAAAATGGCAGATCCGTGGTGCCTTTCGCGCCATGAAGACAGAATCCCGTATGATGCATGATCCGAGTGGCATCAAAAAGCGGCTCGTCCGCCGTTTGGAAGCCATTTTTGTAAAGGTTCCTGTCATTTCACCTATGATTCCAAGTGACACGATCTACGCCTACAAGGATCCCTGCAATTTCCGCCACAAGACATGGCGCAACCCTTGGAATCCTGACCAAAAGCATACCGAAAGTCTTTATGACCTGTTTGATCTGGCGGCTCCGGTTTTTGCAGACCGCATACATGCTTACTTTGGCGCTGTCTGTGAGCGTGCCGATGCTTCCATGGAAGATATTTACCACGCCAGAAATACCTTTATGGAAGAACACGGCGATTTATCTTATAATACGGGGCTTCCATTATAAATATGTTAAACCATCTTTAAGATAATATTTCTGTATATGAAAAAGCCGATCATTATACTATGCTTTGCATCCATGTATAACGACCGGCTTATTTTATAGGTACTTCCTCATCCAGGTATGCGGGCAGCCTTGAATATCCTCAATCTCTCCGTATGCCTGGTATCCTGCTTTTTCGTAAAAGCCTCTTGCCTGACACTGGGCATGGAGGATCATTTCTCCTGCCCCTTTTTCTTTCGCGGCTTTTTCTGCATCCTGAACGATCGCAAGGCCCAGATCTTTTCCGCGGTATTCCTTTGACACGGCAAGCCTTCCTAAAATATAAGTTCTGCTCTCCTCGCCCGGAAAGATCCGGCAGGTTGCAACCGGCTTATCCGCATCAAACAGGACCAAATGTATTGCAATGGCATCAATATCGTCAAATTCATCATCAAATCCCTGCTCCTGACAAAAGACTTTCTGTCTGATCCGGCTCGCTTCCTCCGGTAAATAATCGTATCTTTTTATCTGCATATGTGTATTCCTTCTTTATTTTAAATTTCTTACTTTTTCAGGTTCCCTTTTTCTATATGTTCCTGGATGATATGGTCTGTCACCTCATACAATTTTTCCGATCCCAATGCAGTCTTTCTCTGTCTGCCGTAGACCTGCTCAGCACTGACCCCATGTTCTCGCCAGTCGCCGCCGCCATTGCTGTTATTTAAAAGAAGCGGCTGCAAATTATCCATGGCATGTGCAAACTTGGATTCCGCCGTTGAAAAATCCTCAAATTCATCAAAAAGAGCGATCAGTTCTTCCTTTTGATCCTCCGGTAAGAGAGAAAAGATCCGCTCTTTGGCTGCATCTTCCCGCGCCTTTTGTGTCTTTAAGCCTTCCGCATCATATGCGTAAGTATCACCTGCATCAATCTCCACAATATCATGGATCAGGCACATAAGCATGACCTTGGCAATATCCACAGGCTCATTGGAATAGTCGCGCAGGAGGTATGCCATGATCGCCATATGCCAGGCATGCTCCGAATCATTTTCCCTCCTGCCATGCCCGGACAGATGCGTTTGCCGCAGGATATTTTTCTCCTTATCAATCTCCAAAATAAAATCCAGTTGCTTCTTTAATCTCTCGTCCATTGCACACTCCTTCTATATATATGTGATCGGTAAGGCTATCAGATTTTCTCTTAAATATGTTTTCTTATCAACCAGACACAAAATAACCCCTATGCCTCGCTTTTTTCCCTCTACTTTATCCAATACAGGGTTTGTTGCACCCATACTAGCTTTTGGGTTTCCTGACAACTTAATCTCTACCGGATACAATGTACCGTTTTCTTCTATGATAAGATCTATCTCATTTTCGTTTGTAGTTCCTTTATCTTTTCCTCTATAATAAAAAATACTAAATTTGTAGTCCTTACCCTCATTTGTATATGATTTTAAAATCTCCGACACAACAAAGGTTTCAAACATATTTCCTGCAACAGCGGAACATTTTAAAGTATCTGCCGTAAGCCATCTTGTAAGATAGCAGGCAAGTCCTGTATCCCGAAAATAAATTTTAGGCGTTTTTATCGCTCGTTTTAAAGCATTTGCACTGTACGGCTGGAGCAAATAGACAATTCCCGTTCTTTCTAGAATAGAAATCCATTTCTTAATTGTCGGTTCACTGACACCAACTTCGTTTGCAATATTTGCATAATTCAAAAGTTCTCCCGTTCTTGCCGCGACTGCCGTCAAAAATTTTGTAAATGTGACACCATCTGCCAAAATCAGTTCATTAATGTCTCTTTCCAGGTAAGTTGCAACATAGGATGAATAGTACTCCTGCCAATCTCTTTCTGTATCATAAAGTTCCGGATAAGCCCCCCTATGGATGATTTCCCATATATTCTCATAAGAAACCAATTCTTTTTCGCGCTCCTTCAGATATTCTTCCGATGGCACAAAATGCCAATTAAACTTTACACCATATATCTCCCGTAACGATAGACCGGATAATTCCGAAATGGATACTCTCCCTGCAAGGGACTCGCTCATCCCTTTCATCAGTTCCAACTTATGAGAACCAGAAAGTATAAATAAACCTCGTTCATCCGACTCATCAACAATCTGTTTAATATCTTCTAATATATCGCTTTCTTTTTGTACCTCATCTATAAAAAGTGGACATGGATTATTTAAGAAAAAGAGTTTAGGCTCCTCTTTTGCCTGCATTCTTGTTAAACGATCATCAAAGTTTGCTCTATTGAATTCTGCAAATTCCCGTTTGATAAGCGTAGATTTTCCAACCTGCCTCGCACCTACTACTAAAGTACACTTACTTGTTTTTACTCTTTGTCTCAAAACAGATAATATCGCTCTTTCTATATATGGCATAAGCAACCTCCGGCTAATCTGAAATTTGATTTTATTATAGTCGCATTTCAGCATATATTCAATAGCAAATAGCGACTAATCCAAAGTCTGATTTTAGATTAGTCGCTATTTTCTTCTTTTTTGTAAATAATTTCATTATTCTCTGTGACTCTCAAATGTAAGATATCCCCATCCTTCAAATCCAATTCGTCCAGCACCCACTTCGGAATACAGATTTGTCCTCCGCTAAATAATTTGGAAGTTGATGTACGAAGTGACTCTCTGGTAACTCCGGGAATTCTCCCCTTGACATTTTGGTTAGTTTGAACTAACTCAAGGTTACCAATAAATTTGCCAATTTTGATGACCTTAAGGACAGTAAAAAAATGGCAAAACTGATGGACGGCGTATCGGAAAAAATTCCTATGCGTTCTGCCATCCTCGGTGCTTTTGCCATTTTCTTTGAAGTCTTAGGTTATTATGCCCTTACGGCATACATGTATGAGCACTCCAAAGTCTGCGGTATCATCATGTTCCTCTGCACGACCCGCTCTGGGCTGTCATCTTTACCATCCTTCCTATTGTTATCGTCATGTGGCCGCTTGGCATTATCGGGACCATGCACATCGCAGCCATGATCTCCTTTGCTGCCTGGATCTTTTTACTGTAAAATTAAATACTTAATTTTCCAAAAACTCCTTGATCTGCCCATAGATAATATCCATCAGACGCACACGTGCTTCCACGGATGCCCATGCGATATGCGGTGTGATGAGGAGTTTTGTGCTGTCTTTGATATGGCGCAGCGGATTGTCTTCACTCATCGGCTCTGTATCAAGCACGTCAATCCCTGCCGCCGCGATGATTCCACGATCCAAAGCATCTGCCAGATCTTTTTCCACGATGATCGGTCCTCGTCCCACATTGATCAAAATAGCACTCTCTTTCATCTGGGAAAGTTCTTTTTCTCCGATCAGATGCAGGGTGTCATCCGTCAAAGGCGCGTGAATGGAAACAATATCCGATGTTTTTAACAGGGTTTGTAAATCCACTTCCTGATACTGCTTGTCATGGTTGCGACCGGAAGTCGAGAAATACTGCACCTTACAGCCAAAGACAGTCGCGATCTCAGCCACACGTTTTCCGATCGCACCAAGCCCAATAATTCCCCAGGTCTTTCCCGCTAACTGGTGAAATGTCTTGGAAAAATGCGTGAACATCTTATCGTTTACATATTTTTCCTCTTTTACATAAGCATCATAATATGCCAAATTCTCATATAGGTAGAATAGCAGGGCAAAGGTGTGCTGCGCTACCGTCTCAGTCGAATAGCCCGCCACATTACGCCATACAATCTTTCTCTTTTCCAGATATTCCTTATCCAGATTGTTAGTTCCGGTCGCCGTCACACAGATCAATTTCAGATTTTTGGCTCCCGCCAGTGTCTCCTCGTTCATGTTACATTTATTCGTGATAATGATATCCGCATCCTCGATACGCGCCGGGATTTCCTGACTTGTGGAAAAATCATATTCCACGAGATCACCAAATTCTCTAAATTTCGTAAGGTCAATGTCCTCACCTATGGTCTTTCGATCCAAAAATACTATCTTCATATTGTGCCTCCTAAATCTGTCTCTATTTCATCACAATTTTCTATTGGCATTTTACCATAAAATCATGCTTTCCTTTTATCCATTTTCGCATATCCGCAGAAAATTTCCTTTAACACAAGAAAACACCCCACACGAGATCTCTCATGCGGAGTGTCTTCTTTCATAATTGGGGTGACGATCCTGTTGATCGCCTGTATTTAGGAAAGGAATTTGTTATAAGCGTGTTATTTCTTGATCTTATTCAGCATAGCATTGATTCCCAGTACCTGCTCCTTTGGAACGGCACCAAATCCAAGCATTCTCTTGACGGTGAAGCCCATCATCATCTTCTGTGCTGCTGCCGGATCGATCTGGCTTGCCATCTCCTTCATGCCCTTCTGTGGGTCATCATCGGATGGAT
>CAVLBP010000085.1:0-10376 GCA_963661325.1 bacterium | reverse complement strand
CCACTGCACACGAAAAAAAGAGGCATATGAAAGGAATAGATCAAGTCCTTTTGCCAGCCCAAAGATATGGTATGCCCCACGATCATAAGCAGGATACCGATCCCCTTTGCCATATCCAGATAGGTCATGCGATTTTTCTTCATCCCGTCCCCCTGCATGTCTTACTTATGTTATAATGATAGCATATTTTCGTTAAATTTTTGTTGTTTGGAGAAGCATATGCAAAAAAATAAATTTTTCGACATCCTCTTTTTTATCATGATGGCATTTATCTTTATTGCCCTCATTTTTTTTCAGAGAAGCGTAGACCTTCCTTATCTGAAGGAGATTGCACCCATCGCCTGCTACCTTTTGCCCTGCCTTTTACTACTATATCTCTGGCAGCATTTTATAGGGAAAAAAACAGCCACTGCCAGTTTAGGCCATTTGCGCCTTGCCTGTCTGCTCGCCCTCCTTTTACAGGTCTTTATCGCCTATCACATCTGGTTTTATGCGGGCTTTGATGTCGGGATCGTGCGTATCAGCGCCCAATATTTTGTGCAGGGACAAGTCTACCCTTATGCCCCGACTTACTTTGCCACCAATCCCAACAATACCTGCATTTATTTTATCACGGTGCTTTTCCTGCAAATAGGAAATGCCTTATCCATAGACGGCTATTATCTTTTGATCCTCTTTGGTATCCTCTGTAGCAATATCGCCCTCTATCTGCTCTGTCGCAGTGTTCTGCTTCTGACAGACTCCCGTGCAATGGTTGCAGGCGCATTTCTTCTGGGTTTACTGCTCTTTGGTCTGTCCCCTTGGATCTTTGTGCCTTACAGTGATATTTTATCCCTGCCTTTGCCTATCCTGACATTTTATCTCTACCTGCAAACGAAGGGAAAAGATGCCATGCCGCTTTGGGTAAAAGTCTTTCTGATCTGCCTGCCTGCGGTCTTCGGCCGCCTGCTCAAACCGACCAATCTCATCATCCTGATCGCTCTTGCCATCCTTTTTGTCACAGATCTTTTGCGCGGCCATTACCAACATCGCCTGAAAAAAGCAGGCGTGGTTCTTTGCACCTTTGTCACTCTTTTTGCCCTTTCTGCCTTTGCCTCTAAGGGAATGCAGACCTATCTTGCCATAGCACCGGATAAGAACGTGGAAAAGTCTTTCGCTCACTATGCCATGATGGGACTGAATGAAAAGACGATCGGCAATTACAGCAAGACCGACGATGGACTCTCGACTTCCATCTATGATTACGATGCCAAAAAAGATGCCAATCTGACCCTGCTCAAAAAACGTTTGCAGGATATGGGCTTCTCCGGCTATCTCTATCATGTCCTGCGAAAAACCGTCTGCAATTTTTCCAACGGAACCTTTGGCTGGGGCAAAGAGGGCGCAGATTTTGATGAATATATCCCACAAAGATCGGATGGGATTTCTAAGTTTTTAGAAAATTTCTACTATATGAAAAATACCGATGCCGACTATGTCATCGGCACCGGTGGAAAATATTTCACTTATTATGTGCAGTTGGCACAGATCGTCTGGATCTGCACCTTACTGCTTTGTTTCTATCATGCTTTTCTTTTGTTGAAGCGTCCTTCCACATCAGAGGAATATCTGATCCATCTGGCGCTTCTCGGCATCTTTGCCATGGTCACCCTCTTTGAGACAAATGCCAGATATCTGATCTCCTATCTGCCATTCTTCATCCTGTGTGCCACTACTTCAAAATATCAGAAACCACCTTGTGAGGGATCTCGAAACTAGGACAGCCCATGGACATCGGACCGACGTCCCCTTCGTTAAAGCAGATCACAATGTTGCCCTTGTCATTTAGGTAGAAGGACTGGTCGGCAGCGATCGCGTCAAAGTTCCACTCTGCCACTTCCGGGTCGTCGATCCAGTAGGTCGCATTCTCGTCTGCCTTCATCTGCGCCCGCATCTGCTTTTTGATATTGGCGCTGATCGGTGTCACATAGTCTGCACCAGACTTGAAAAGATCGGCTAAAGCAAGACGCTGTCCGGTCGCAAGATCGATCGTATAGTAATAGTCCTCTTCCGAGCCGCTGCCTGCCGCCTGGTAACACATGAGTTTTAAGGTAAAATACTTATCTGTCGTACTGATCACCTCATGTTTGATCGTAATATCCTGATAGCCCTGATCGCTCATATTGTTCTCAAACTCTGTGATATAACGCTCGCTGATCGCTGCGATCTCCGCATTGACTTCTGTCACAGACTGTGCCAGATCGGCATTGTCCGTATCGCCCGCTACAAGTTTTGGTTCATCAATATCTGCTATATTCTTGCCATCATCATACTGATAATCGCGGAAAGTAACCGCACTTACCAGATTTCCCAAGACCGGCACCTGCTCCATTGCCTGTGCCACACTTGCCGATGTATTTGGCAAAGCCACAAATACCAAGGCTACCGCCGCCGCTGTCGCCCCTATCTTTAAGATACGATTTCCTCGTTTTCCCATATCTATGATCTTTTCCTCCTGCTTTTCCAGTTTTGCCTGCTGCATCCTTTTTTTCATCTGCTCCACCTGTTCTTGACTCATATGGACGGATGCATAATCTTTTTTGTATGCTTTCAAATCTTTTTGTTCCATGCCTATTCCTCCCAGATCCAGTCATTTTCCATCTGTATGCGCATCTTCTTGATGCCCCGATACAGACGGCTTTTGATCGTACTCACTTTTTCATCCATAATCTCTGCTATCTCACTGATCTTATATTCTTCAAAATATCGCAGCAGGATCACCGTCCTATCCTTATCCTCCAAGGCATCCAATGCCTGCCATAGATCCGGATCCTGATAATGATCTTCCGTCCACGGCTCTGCCACGACATCCTCTGTGCTCACCGTCTTATGATTCTTCCGGCAAAAACTAAAGACCTCATTTAACATCAGGCGGTAAAGCCAGGTCTTTACATATGCCGGTTGCTCTAAGGACTCACATTTTTTGATGGCTTGATAAGCCCCCTCCTGCACGATATCTCCCGCATCTTCCGGATTTTTTACATAAGAATAAGCCAGCCGATAGTAAACATCATAGTTTGCAAGCAGTGCTTCTTCGACAATCTCCTGTTTGTCATCTTGTCTTTTCTTTGTGCGAAAAAAGGACTGCATGTTTTCACCTCCATCATCTGTCTTTGTTTCGAAACTATATATTAGACGTTGCAGGGGCAAAAAAAGTTTCAACTCCGGAAAATTCTTTCTCCCAAAGCCGAAACTTTTCTCTTCCTGTATCTCTTAGTAAGTCTCGCGCACGACCGTTTCGATCGCCCGCTCACTGTTTTTTTGACACTCTGCGCGGTTTCTCTCATAAAACTTCTGATATAAAAGATCGATCAGATACAGTTGCGCCGTTTTTGCCGCCATAGAACCTCGCTCCAAAGGTGCCTCCCGCATACCGGTCAAAAGGATGGCATCCACATAGGTCGTGAGCGGCGATTTGGTATAGTGCGTAACAGCAGCCACCTTTGCCCCTGCCTCATGGGCTAATCTCGCCACCTGTACCGCATCCTTGCTGGCACCGGAATAGGAAAAAATAAACATGACATCGCGCTCCGTCATCATGGTTGCCGCGATCGCCTGCAAGTGAGGATCCTCCACACAAACAACCTTTGGCATGATGCGGGAAAATCTGCTGTGTGCCTCCCGTGCCATCAAAAGACTGTCACTGACACCAAAAAAGTGAATTCTTTCTGCCTGCTCAAACATCTGCACAATGGAAAGCAAAACCTCTTCGTCCACCAACTGCATGGTCTCATGCAAAGCCTTCTGATGGGCAAGAAAAACGCTTTGTGCCCAATCGGTCTGCCCTGCCTTTTTTTCTTCCTCTGTTTTCTCATCTGCGTTGGCTTCTAAGATCGCTCCTGCCCGCGCCTGACTGATCGACACCTGCACCTTAAAATCCTGATAGCCCTGTGCCCCTAATTTACGGCAAAAACGGGTCACACTGGCTTCGCCCACGCCACAGGCAAGTGCCAGGTCTGTGATTGACATATAGATGATCTCATCCTGATGGGAAAGACAATAGTCTGCCAGTTGTTTTTCCTTTTTGGTAAACTGATTTCCCATGGACTGTATTTTTAATAGGATATTCTGCTGTTCCATCCTGCCTTTTCCTTTTCTTGACGACTTTTTGAAAATGATTTTCAAAAATAATTGTATTATGAAAATAATTGTGATATTATACGTTTGAAATGAAAATAATTTTCATTTACATGATAACAAAGAAAAGTAGAAAAGACAAGGAGTGGATATTATGCTATTATACAAAGTAAAGGATTTTAAGGAATTGAGCCGTAAGGCTGCCAATATCATTTCTGCACAGGTCATTTTAAAGCCGACCTCCGTCTTAGGGCTTGCAACCGGCTCTACCCCGGTAGGCACCTACAAGCAGTTGATCGAGTGGTACGAAAAGGGAGATATTGATTTTTCCCAGGTCACCACCATCAATCTGGATGAATACAAGGGTCTCGGTGCCGATGACGTCCAGAGTTATCGCTATTTTATGAATGATAATCTCTTTGACCATGTCAATGTCAACAAAGACCGTACCTTTGTACCAAATGGTCTGACCGAGGATCCGCAAGAAGCCTGCAAGGCATATGATGACCTGATCGCTGCCTGCGACGGCATCGACCTGCAACTGCTGGGTATCGGTGGCAATGGCCATATCGGTTTCAACGAGCCGACCGACTCTTATATCAAGGCAACCCATGTGGTGACCCTCTCTGAAAATACCAGAAATGCCAATGCAAGATTCTTTGATTCTCCGGATCAGGTGCCGACGCACGCCATTACCATGGGTATCGGCGGTATCATGGAAGCCAAAAAAATCCTTCTGCTTGCCAGTGGTAAGGCAAAAGCACAGGCGATCTATGATGCCCTCTACGGACCGATCACACCACAGGTGCCGGCTTCTATTTTACAACTCCACTCGGATGTAACCGTAGTTGCCGATGAAGAAGCCCTGTCCCTCCTATAGGGACCTTCCTTTTGCCACAAGGAGTGTCCCCTTTGGCACAAGACTTTAAGAAAGAAGATGCACATTATGATCATTAAAAACGGACTTGTTTTTACCCAAGACAAAAGTTTTGAAAAAAAAGATATTTATATAGAGGACGGCAGATTTGTCTCGCCGGATGCCTACACAAAAGATAAGGCTGATGTCATCGATGCTGAAGGGCAATTTGTTCTTCCCGGGCTGATCGACATCCATAGCCACGGCGCAGTCGGCTGTGATTTTTCGGATGGCGATCAGGATGGTGTCAAAAAGATCTTAGCCTATGAGAGAGCACACGGCATCACGACCTACTGTCCTACATCTATGACCCTGCCGCAGGAGACACTGGAAACCGCTTACGCCAGTCTTGACGATCCATCCTTTTTCCATCTGGCAAATGCCAGGACAGAGAAACCGGCTTCCGGTCAAAGTCCGAAAGAATCCGGTTACGCCCGTATCGCCGGTATCAATATGGAAGGACCATTTTTGGATGAGGCAAAAAAAGGTGCCCATCAGGCATGCTATCTGCGTCCGGCAAGTGCAGCATTTTTTGATGCCTGCCAAAAGGCAGCATCCGGTGCCATCCGCTTGGTGACTGTCGCACCAAACATTGCCGACAATATCGACTTTATCCGAGACTATCACGATAAAGTGACTATTTCCCTCGGACATACATCCTGTGACTGTGCTACCGCAGAAAAAGCGATTGATGCCGGTGCCGACCATCTGACGCATTTATTCAATGCCATGCCTTCGCTTCTTCACAGAGAACCGGGACTGATCGGCGCCGCTATGGATGCAGAGAATGTCTATGCCGAACTCATTGCCGACGGCATACATGTCCACGACACCATGATCCGCAATGCCTTTCGTATGTTCCCTGACCATATCTGCCTCATCAGCGATTCCATCCGTGGAACAGGACTTTCGGATGGTTCTTATGAACTGGGCGGTCAGATCTTCCATGTCAAGGGCAAACTTGCCACATTGGATGACGGCACCATCGCCGGATCCGTGACCAACCTCTATGACAGTATGTGCCATGCCATCGAGATCGGCGTTCCTATGGAAGAAGCCATTGCTGCTGCCACCATCCATCCGGCAAAAAGCCTTGGCATCTATGACCAGGTCGGCGCCATCACGCCTGGCAAATATGCTGACATCTTACTCGTAAATAAAAAAATGGAACTACAGTGCGTACTGTAGTTCCTCTCAGGGACGCACCTTTTGCCCCAGCGTACGGGTCAGTTTCACATCCAAAATACGATACAAGCGTACCTCATCCTCCACCGTCGAAAAAAAACGGTCTGGACCAACAGACGATCCTTCGTCAAAGTATATTTTGTAAAACTCAGTGGCAGCCCAAATAAAGTTCTCTTGCGGTCACTTCAAATTACATTTCTCCCAGCCATATCTTCTCCTTTGCTCTCCAATCCCTGCCCCAAAACCTCGGTTTCGTGGCATATCTTTACTCCTAGTATACGTTTCCTTGCCCTACTGCGCAAGTAAGAATTTTCTATACCATCTGCACCAGCCAGACATTGCTTTTCACCATAAAGTAACCAATGATGACCTTGATCAGTTCGGTCGCCTGTACGAAAAAGTAAATGCTTACGATACCAAGCCCCGTAAAATGCGCCAGCACATATGCCACCGGTACCACGACCACCCAGGTAAAGACAGAGTCAAACAAAAAGGTGACAAAGGTCTTTCCCCCGGAACGCAGGGTAAAATACGAGGCATGCGAAAAGGAGCAAAAGGGCATGATCATGGCAGATACCGCGATGAAATTTGCCGCCAGCGATTTGATCTCATCCGTAGTGTTGTAAATACGTGGGAAAAAGCGTCCCAGGACAAACATGCAAAAAGCCACAAGGACACAACAGAATACACTAAAGGCTATCATCTTGTTGTCGGCATCCTTGGCTTCCTCCAAGTCTCCCGCGCCCAGATACTGCCCCACGATAATACTGATACAGGCTCCCAGCTGGATATAGACGATATTAAAGAGATTTGTGATCGTTGCCGCAATATTGACTCCTGCCACCACAGCAATGCCGCGGATGGAATAGAACTGGTTGACCGTCGTCATACCTGCCGCCCACAAGACCTCATTGATCATAAGGGGCAGTCCCTTGACAAGGATTGCCTTCAGTTCAGCCTTCGGTATGCCAAATCCCTGGTAGGCTCCCTCCAGATAACGGTTTTTCGTCTGATGGGTATGCGCCCACAGGATCACGATCCCCGCCTCAATATAACGTGCCAGGACCGTTGCCAGTGCGGCTCCCACAACACCCAATTTTGGAAATGGTCCGATTCCAAAGATCAAAAGGTAATCTAAGACAGCATTGGAACCGACCGCTACAAAACTTGCGATCATCGGCACCATGGTCTGTCCTGTTTCCTTGATATTGGTTGCATAAGACTGGTTGACGGCAAAAGGTATCAGTCCAAACAGCATGACCGCCAGATATTGCAGACCATATTTTAAAGCCACTTCTGTCGCACCGCTTCCTGTTGTATCCGTCAGATATAAAGAGATCAACTGGCTTCCTCGACTTGCAAACAAAGTCATGGCAATGGCCGTGACCAGCAAAGTCGCATACAACTTAAAACGGAAGGAATACATATGTCCCTTGTGATCGCCTTTACCAAAATACTGGGCGCCGAAAATACTCGCCGCGGATGCCGCGCCAAAGATCGCCAGATTATAGACGAAGATCAACTGGTTGACAATGGCAACGCCGGACATCTGCTCCGTGCCCAGTTGTCCAACCATGATATTATCCAAAAAACTAACCAGATTGGTAATGGCATTCTGTAGGATCATGGGCAGCGCCAGATATAAATAACGCCGGTAAAATGCCCCGGTTCCTATATATTTTTTCTTAATCTTTTCTATCAAAACTTACCTCTTTCTCTTTGCTTATCTGTGCCAAACAGGACAGTCCTCGTGGCAAAAGGAACGTCCCTACTGTGCTCTGCCTACTGTACTGCGATCTTAGCCGCCAGATCTTCTAAATATTCCCAGCGTTCCATTTTTTCTTCCAGAGTCTGCTCGACTTTCTTTTTCTCCTCCAGCAACTCGCCTAATTTCACGGAGTTGGTCGCATTGGCAGCCATGTCCCCGTCCAATTTTTCCAGAGTTTCTTCTAAAGTTGCAATGTCATCTTCGATGCTTTCGTATTCCCGCTGTTCATTGTAAGTAAATTTCAGTTTCTTACTCTGTTCTTTCTGCATTTTATAAGCCTTGGCACCGGATAAATTTGCAGATTCCTCTCCAGCTTGCTGGCTGGCTTTGCCTTTTTCTCCCGCATCCGTCAGGCTCTCCCCGCCATAGGTTTCATAATATTCCTGATAAGAGCCGTTAAAGAGGGATATTTTTCCTGCCCCCTCAAATACCAGCATATGATCCACCACGCGGTCTAAGAAATAACGGTCATGGGAAACCGTGATCAAAATGCCAGGAAACGTGTCAAGATAATCTTCCAGGATACAAAGGGTTGAAATATCCAGATCGTTGGTCGGCTCATCTAAGATCAAAACATTTGGTGCTCCCATCAGAATCTTTGCCAGATAAAGGCGTCTCTTCTCCCCACCGGATAATTTTCCGATCAACTGGTACTGCAAAGAGCCTGCAAACAAAAATTTTTCCAGCATCTGTGACGCAGAAATATAACCATCCTCCGTACGGATATATTCCGCGGTATCCTTGATATAGTCAATGACACGCTGCCCCGGATCCATGTCCTTTGCTTCCTGCGCGTAGTATCCGATATTGACCGTTTCCCCGATCTCAATCCGTCCCTGATCCGGCTGCACTTCCCCCATGATCATCTTTAAAAGGGTGGTCTTGCCGCAGCCATTTGGTCCTAATATACCAATACGGTCTTTTTTCAAAAAATGATAGGTAAAATCCCGAATGAGCGGCTTTCCCTCATAGGCGATCGCAATATCATCCATCTCGATCGTTTTATTGCCCAGACGTGTCGACAGACTGCCGATCTCCACCTCCGTATCCACGGCTACCTTTTCCTCATCGCGCAGCGCCTCATAACGCTTGATATGGGCTTTCTGCTTGGTGGAACGCGCTCTTGCCCCACGCTGCATCCAGGCAATCTCCTTGCGCAGGATATTTTGATGCTTTGCCTGCGTAGACAGCGCCATCTCCTCCCGCTCTGCCTTGAGCGCAAGAAATCCTTCATAATTGGTTTTGTATGAATATAATTTACCTTTATCCAGTTCCACGATACGATTGCAGACCAGATCCAGAAAATACCGGTCATGCGTGATCATGATCAGACTGCCCCGATAAGATTTGAGCCAATCCTCCAGCCATTCCGTCATATTGTGATCCAAATGGTTGGTTGGCTCATCCAGGATCAGAATCTCATTTTTTGATAAAAGGACGGCTGCCAAGGCAACCTTTTTCTTTTGTCCCCCGGATAAATGATCGATCGGCTGGTTCAGTTCTGTAAAGCCCAGACGGTTTAAGATGCTCTTGGCTTCTCCCTCCACGCCATAGTCCCCGGAAAGGCTGGTATCTCCTGCTATGCCATGCACCTGGTTCTGTCCCATGACATATTCCAAGATCGTCTGTCCCGGTGCAAATTCCGGGTTCTGCGGCAGATAATTGATCACCACATGATTACCCTTTGTGTATTCCCCGGTATCCCCTTCCTCGATGCCTGCGATAATGCGCAAAAGGGTTGATTTTCCTGTGCCGTTGATCCCGATGATGCCGACTTTTTCGCCTTCCTCCAGACTAAAGTCGATCCCGTCAAACAGGACTTTATCGGTATATGCTTTCGTCAGATTTTTTATAGTAAGTAAGTTCATGTTTTCTTCCACTCCTCTGCGGGTAACTGTCGTTTTCTTCCAGGCCGTCTTGGTCTGGTCTTTGATCTATTGCTATTTACATGGTCACTATAACCACGATATTTCCAACATGCGTGCCTACTTAGAATACCACAATTTGAGTAAAGAGACCACTGGCAAACCCTCCTATCCAATCTTTTCTTTGCACTTTATAAAAAATAAGGTATGATAATCTCATGAGTCAATATTACAAATTTTTTCAAAACAAACAATGTGAATACTTTCCCTGCCACAGGGGGGTCCCGGAGGATGACTTTAACTGCCTCTTCTGTTACTGTCCACTTTATGCTCTGGGCAAGTCCTGTGGTGGTAACTGTGAATTTTTAGAAAATGGAGTCAAATCCTGTATGAACTGCGCCTTTCCTCATCACAGAAAAAATTATGATCTGGTAAATGCACGTTTTGGGGAAATTACAGATTTGATAAAACATATGGAATATAAGGAGGAGGATACCTCCCATGAAATGTAAATTAAGACCCAAAT
>CAVLBP010000084.1:9467-10513 GCA_963661325.1 bacterium | reverse complement strand
TATAATTGGTGTTCCTCAATATAAGAAAGCACCGCTTCCGGGAGCATGGAAGAAAGTCCATCTGTCTCTCCCACTTGCAGGCATTTGCGGATATGGGAAGATGAAATATCCATCATCTCTACCGGCATTTCGATAAATTCCGTCGAGAACTTCTGTCGATATGCCCCTATACGCTCGTTAAATGCCATTGGATGCGCTTTTTTTATAGCCTGGTTATCTAGTAGTGGCCGCTTGGCAACTAGGATCTTACAAGCGGCGCAAATGCGCTCCGGATGCACCCATTGATCGAACATGGCAAAAGAATCTTCGCCAATGATAAAATAAAAGACTGTATTTTGACCATACTGCGCATGCAATTCTTCCAAGGTCTCCCAGGAATAACAAGGTGTCTTTTTTTCTAATTCAATATCGCAAAGGGAGAATGCCCGCTCAGACGCGATCGCGGCATTTACCATATTCTTGCGGTGCCAGGCAGACACATGTTCTGCCACATCCTTGTGTGGCGGTGTTCCCGCCGGCAAGAACCAGACTTCATCCAAGGAAAGAAAATCTCTGGCGCATCTTGCAATATTCAAATGTCCTTCGTGAATGGGATTGAAGGTCCCACCTAAAATTCCGATTTTTTTCACAGCAAGCAACCTTCTTTTTATTTTGGAAGTTCGATCTTTGGCTTTTTCGCAGCACGGTAAAGAACAATCTTTCTACCGATCACACGAACCACCTGACTGTGGGTGCGCTCTGCCATGGTCTCTGCAATGGCTCTTGGATCATCAAAACAATTTTTGAGCACGGAGATCTTGATCAATTCTCTCGCTTCTAAGGCTTCATCTACTGCAGTAATGATCTCCGGTGTCAGAGAAGATTTTCCAATCTGTAAAATCGGTGTCATTTTGCTAGCCAAACCTGATAAATAGGCTCTTTGTTTATTATTCATCATTCTTTTGCTCCTTACTTATAATAATCGAACATCAGACCATACATACGAACGGTATCGCCTTCTTCAATGCCGAGTTCCTCTAATTGCTTTAAAATGCCCTGCTCCTTCA
>CAVLBP010000084.1:0-9457 GCA_963661325.1 bacterium | reverse complement strand
CCTTCAAGAAACGCTGGAAGAAAAGGAAGCCCTTTTCAGAATCAATATTGGTATAGCCCAGCATCTTTTCGATACGAGGTCCTTCTACTACATATTCGCCATCTTCGTTGACCTCTACGGTAAACGGTTCCTCGCTAAAGAAACGCAGTGCCGGATCAAATTCAGGCTCATAGACGGTCACTTCTTCCGGACAGGTCTTTAAAAGTTCCTGCACATGATATAAGAGTTCTTTGACGCCCTGCCCGCTGACGGCAGAAATGGAAAAGACTTCGATGCCCTTTGGCTCAAATTCCTTGCGGAGTTTTTCAATGATCTCCTCACTGCCTTCCATGCAGACATCCATCTTGTTGGCTGCGATCACCTGCGGTTTTTCCAAGATCGCCGGGTCATAGGCTTCTAATTCCTTATTGATCGCCTTGATGTCCTCTAAAGGATCTCTACCCTCAACAGAAGCGCCATCTACCATATGGATGATGACCTTGGTACGCTCAATATGACGTAAAAATTCATGGCCCAGACCGATGCCTTCAGAGGCACCCTCGATCAGTCCCGGGATATCCGCGATCACAAAACCGTTGCCGTCTAAATCTACCACACCCAGATTCGGATTTAAGGTGGTAAAGTGGTAATTCGCGATCTTTGGCTTGGCATTTGTCACACGGGAAAGAAAAGTGGATTTGCCGACATTTGGAAATCCGACCAGTCCGACATCTGCAATGACCTTTAACTCCAGTTGTACCTCGATCTCAATGGCTTCGCCGCCCGGCTGGGCATACTTTGGTGCCTGCATGGTGGAAGTTGCATAATGCTGGTTGCCAAGGCCACCCCGTCCGCCGGTCAAAATGATCTGGCGTTTGTTGTCGCCGGACATATCTGCAATGACTTTGCCGGACTCTGCATCCTTGATCACAGTGCCTTCCGGTACTTTTAATATAAGATCGGCTCCATTTTTACCGTGGCAGTTCTTTTTACCGCCTTCTTCGCCTGCCTGTGCGGCGAATTTCCTGCGATGGCGATAGTCTGTCAGGGTATTTAAGCCTTCATCTACTTCAAATATGATGTCGCCGCCCTTTCCGCCGTCGCCGCCGTCCGGACCGCCATTTGGTACAAATTTCTCGCGACGGAAGCTGACATGTCCATCACCGCCTTTTCCTGATTTGATTATAATTCGTGCACGATCTGCAAACATATGATTACACCTTTCAAAAAATACTTGGTATACATTACTTTGTTATATAGTAGTATCCGTTTTCTAAATACTATTATATAACAAAGTAGACTCGGCTAAACAATAGTCGAGTCTACCAAAATGTTCTTAGTTTTCGCTTGCTACTGGATAAACACTAGCCTGCTTCTTGTCGCGGCCCTTTCTTTCGAAACGAAGAATACCATCTGCTGTTGCAAATAATGTGTCATCACCACCGATACCTACGTTAGTACCCGGATGAATCTTTGTTCCACGCTGTCTGTAAAGAATATTTCCAGCCTTAACGAACTGTCCGTCCGCTCTCTTTGCGCCTAATCTCTTAGACTCTGAATCACGTCCGTTCTTAGTAGAACCAACTCCCTTTTTGTGGGCGAAAAATTGAAGATTCAACTTTAACATGTCTACACCTCCTCAAATTTTAGTGTAAGATACGAATCACCGTATTGCTTATAAATCTCTGTTAAGCCTAAGACCAGAACATCCATAAGTAAGTTCGATTCCTTGGAAACGTCCTCCGTAAATCGAAAATCGATCAGATTGTCGGAATCTTCCTTTCCGGAAAAGAATCTTTTCTTTTTTGATGTTGCACTATCGTCTTCTTTGCTATCCAAAGTATATGCATCCTCTGTGAACTGATCGATTCCATTGATGGTATTGATCACCAGCATGGATACCGCCGCGCAGACAATGTCTTTGCCAGCCCGCTCAAATCCTGCATGTCCACTGCATCGGATGCCCCGATACTGCTCCTGATCTTTGAAAATCGTTATCGAAATCATAACAATTCCTATCGATTATCCATTAATCTTATTGATCTGTACTTGTGTGAACGCCTGTCTATGACCGTTCTTATTGTGATAGCCAGTCTTTCTCTTGTACTTGTAAACGATTACCTTTTTACCTCTGCCTTCTTTAACGACAGAAGCTTCTACAGTTGCGCCTTCAACGGTTGGATTACCAATCTTTAATCCATTATCGCTGATAGCCAGAACCTGATCAAATGTAACCTTTTCACCAGCTTCTACTCCAAGCTTTTCAATGGTAATGATATCGCCTTCAGATACTTTGTACTGCTTACCACCTGTTGCTATAATTGCGTACATATGGCACCTCCTATTATCATTACTCGCCAACTACGGTGTGCAAAATGCAACTTAAACCTCGTTGTGCGGCATACCTTGATATATTAGCATAGGAATTGCCATTCGTCAATCATTTGCTGGAAATTATGTCGATATTTTGTATTTTATCAGGTACAATCTGAAAGTGATTGCTGCAGGGATTGATATTTCTTGGCACGCGTGATCTCCATAAGGTCTAATCTGGTAAAATCCACGACATTTGCCTTGATATAATCTTCTTTTAAGAGAGACTTCATATAGGTCGTCAATGCCTCTTTTTGTTCTTTATCCTTTAAATTGATAAAATCGACCACAATGATGCCGCTGATATTGCGCAGACGCACTTGTCTGGCAATCTCCCTGGCAGCTTCCATATTGTTGGAAAGGTAATAGTCGCCCTTCTTTTTCTTCTTGGTATTGTTGCCACTGTTGACGTCAATGACCGTCAATGCCTCGGTAGGCTCTATGACCAGATAGCCACCGGAAGGAAGATAGACCTTTTTTGCAAGGGCTTGTGTCAGCATCTGCTCTATGCCATAAAGTCCTTTGAGGGAATAGGCAGGATCTTCATATAAGCGTATTGATATGCTATCTGCATAATTTTCTTTTAATAGGTCATACCAGGCAGGATCATCCGTTACGATCTCTGTCAGTCCTTCTCTTTTGAAACGGTCGATGTGTTCAAAAAAAGGATGCTTTCGCCCCGGAACCAAAAGAAGCTGTCCGGCGACAAGATGTCTTGCCTTGGCAAGCAGGTCTGTCACCGTATCCTGCAAGGTTTGGTATTCGGCATATAGTAGATCTTCGTCACATTCCACAGCATTGGTCCGCACAACGATTCCAAAAACTTCATCTGCGATCCGGTCTACAAAACCACTCTGGATATCCTTGCGCTTTTGACCTGTGATCTTCTTGGAGATCCCGTGCAAACGATTTCCGGTCGTGAGCAAGAGATGCGCGGAAGAAAAGGAAAGATTGGTAGAGACACAGATCTCTTTGGATTTGATAGCATCACGGGTGACTTGTACGAGCAACTCATCTCCCTCTACGAAGGCATCCTTCTTTCCATTTTTTTTCGTAAAGATGACCCTATCTATAGCCTCGTTTTCCATAGGGAAAAAGAAAGTCAGGTCGTCTGCCTTCAAAAAAGCGGCATGCATCTGTGGCATCACGCGGTCAACCCTTGCAATATAGATATTACCGATCAAAGACGGCGCGCTTGCATCATAAGGATGGATCTCGATGGGATGATCGTGTGCATCCAGATAGAGCAAAAGTTCCATCTGTCTTTGCCCGTGCGACCATTCTGTGATAAAACAACGATTACTCTTTGTCATGACCAATCTCTCCCAAAGATACAAAGTCCGGCGCCTGACCGGTCAGCATATCCTCTCTGTGGATAAAGAAGTCGTATCGACCCAGATCTGCCTTTCCCATACTTCTAAAAAAGTGATCCAGCACCAGTTCCGGTTTGATATTATCCGTACTGCCGGTAGAGACTAAAAGGGAAAAGAGAATACTGCTGTCTCCGCAGGAATTGCAGACCTCAGAGATGTTAAAATCATAGATCAAAGGTTTAAGATCCAATTCGCGTTCTCCCTTTTTGGTCTTTTTGATGATGGGAATAGTCCCTGCATCATCAAAAAAGGCTTTTTTTGCGGCCTGTAACTCTGCAATCGTATAAGGAAAATCATCCGGGTGCTTATAGGATAAAATATAAGAAGCGGCAGTCACAGAGGACATGGCGTTTTGCGCATTGTCCGGCAAATAGCGGAAAGACGTCACTTCCATGCCGTCTACCATGGTAGCCTGCAAACGCTGCAAAGCCTCTTTGCTTGGCACAAACTCTTTTAATTCGATATCCATATATTCGCCCGAACTGCTCAGACCAACGCCAAGCGGAGCCGCGAAGGACATGATCTGATGCGGGTTAAATCCCTCGGAATATTTGATCGGCAGTCCGCTTCTGCGGATGGCTTTCTGGAAATAGCGCATGATATCCAGATGGCCGATATAGACCATACTGCCGCTCTTGCTAAATTTAATTCTTACCTTCAAAACAAATGCCTCCTCCAAATGATGCTGCACCGCAACCGGAGCATTGCATTTTACAGTTTGGCGTTACTACCTGATCGATGGTCGCACGTTTCCATTCGCGCACAAAAAATTCCTTGCGTACACCGACATCGATAAAATCCCATGGCAGAACTTCATCCAAAGGACGCTGGCGATAGACATAAAAATCAAGAGAGATACCATTTCGCTCCAAGATCTCATGCCATTTATCGACATCAAAATAATCCGACCAGGCATCAAACATACAGCCTTCCTCATAGGCTTCATAGATGGCTTTGGCAAGTCTGCGGTCACCTCTGGCAAAAAGACCCTCTAAGACCGTAACATCCGCTTCATGCCAGTTATAACGCAGGCTCTTGTGGTTCAACTGCTCCTTCATCGTATCGTTGACGATCTTGGCGCGGCGGAGATATTCGCCCTTTTCATACATAGGCGCCCATTGAAATGGGGTAAAAGGCTTTGGCACAAAAAAGGAAGTGCTCATCGTGATCTGACACTTGCCGTTGCGCTTGTCCTTGGGGATCTCATAATAGCGAACCGCAATTTCATTGGCAAGTTCCGGGATGGCACGCATATCTTCTTCGGTCTCGGTCGGAAGCCCCAGCATAAAGTAGAGTTTTACCTTCTGCCAGCCGCCCTCAAATGCCATACCGGCACCATTTAAAATGTCATCCTTGGTCAGCCCCTTATTGATGACATTACGGAGCCGCTGGGAGCCGGCTTCAGGGGCAAAGGTCAGACTGCTCTTTCTGACATCCTGTACCTTGCTCATGACATCCAAAGAAAAGGCGTCGATACGCAGGGATGGCAGGGAGATATTGACACCATCTCCACAGCAGTCCTCGATCAGGAAATTGATCAGTTCCGGCAACTGGGTATAATCACTGGAACTCAAGGAACTCAAAGAGATCTCCTCGTGTCCGGTCGAGTCTAACATTTCCTTGGCATATTTTTTTAAAAGATCCAGGCTCTTTTCACGGTTGGGACGATAGACCATACCCGCCTGACAGAAACGACAGCCACGGATGCAGCCACGCTGGATCTCTAAGACCACGCGGTCTTGTGTAGCACGCACAAAAGGCACCAGCGGCTTGGTCGGATAAGCACCCTCATCCATATTGACCAGGACCTGACGTTTTACCTTTTCCGGGACATCCGCAAAACGCGGTGTCATGGCAGCAATCGTTCCATCTTCCTGATAAGTCACTTCATACAAAGAAGGCACATAAATACCCGGAATCTGGGCTGCCTTGCGAAGAAAGCCCTCTCTGGTGTAGTTTCCGGCAGCCTTCATATCTTTATAGAGGGTCAAAAGCGCATCATAAGAGATCTCGCCCTCACCGATATAGCACAGATCACAAAAGTCAGCGATCGGCTCCGGATTGTAGGTACAAGGTCCCCCGCATAAGATGATCGGATCCTGATCCGAACGGTCTTTTTGCCACAGAGGAATCTGGGCAAGATCTAAGATCTGTAAGATATTGGTATAGCACATCTCGTACTGCAAGGTGATGCCGACAAAGTCAAAATCCTTGATAGGATCCTGTGTCTCTAACGCAAAAAGAGGGATATTCTCCTCTTTCATGATCTTATGCAGATCCGGCCAGGGAGAATATACTCTCTCACAGTAAACATCATCTCTTCTGTTAAACATTTCATAAAGGATCTGGATGCCGAGATGCGACATGCCGATCTCATAGACATCCGGGAAACACATGGCAAAGCGGATATCGACCTTGGAAGGATCCTTCTTTACCATGTTCAGTTCATTGCCGATGTATCTTGCAGGCTTGTCAACCTGCATTAAGATATCATCTGACAGTGCTAATTTATTCATATATTGTAGTATTCCTCTCACTTTTTATCTCTGGGAAAGTTCGCGTGTGATATCTTCCCAGGTCAGTCCTTTTTCTACCATTAAAACCATCATATGATAGAGGAAATCAGACATTTCATACTTGACTTCTTCGTTGTCCGGATTCTTGGCAGCGATCACGATCTCGGTCGCTTCCTCTCCGACTTTCTTTAAGATCTTGTCGATACCTTTATCAAACAGATAATTGGTATAAGACCCCTCCTTTGGATGTTCCCTACGATCAGCGATCACCTGATAAACGGACTCAAAGACCTTGAGCGGATTACGCTCGGTGTACTCTTTTTTGATGATCTCATTGAAAAAGCAGCTTGGTGCGCCGGTATGGCAGGCAATTCCGCCTACCTGGGATACCTTGGCTAAGATGGTATCATAGTCACAATCTGCGGTTAAGGACTTGACATACTGGGTGTGTCCGCTTGTCAAACCCTTGATCCAGAGTTCCTGTCTGCTTCTGCTGTAATAGGTCATCTTACCAATGCGGATCGTCGTGTTAAAGGCTTCCTCATTCATATAGGCAAGCATGAGAACTTCACCGGTCTGATAGTCCTGTGCAATCACAGGCACCAAGCCGTCTGCACCCACTTTCAGATCACTCCAGGCAAGTTTTGGCTCAAAATTATCCATCTTGATGCCGGCATCGGACAGTTCACACTTGACCTGCATGATATCTGTCTGGGTATCGTTGATAAAGGAACCACAGATACCACGGATCTTGTCAGACTTTAGAAGATCGATCACATCTTTAAAGTTGTAAGAATCTACATCAACAATGTAAGGTACATTGGTAATGCCCTCAATGCTGTTTAAAAGTGTGCGGTCATAGATCACAAGTTCATGGACATGATCCTCCAGGAAATCCTTGGTCTTAAAGAGGAAATCCACATTGGTCAAAGATACCAGCATTTTCTCTGCGCCAAAACGGGCACTGGCTTCTTTTAAGATCTCAATGGCGGATGGCTTGGAGCCGTTTAAAATGACTTCCACACAGCCGGCATAAAGAAATTTCTTAACATCTTCCAGTCGCTTAATGTTGCCGCCACCACAGGTCTTGATCTCGATATTACGGTTGATCTCACGGATGGCTAAAATGTTTTTCTCATGTTCTTCATCTTCGGAAGAAAGATCATAACAAATGATCTTATCAATACCACTGTCGTTGTAGAGGCGTGCTAATTCTAAGACATCCTGCTTTTCGTCGGTGTGCTTTGTATCGCGCACTGCCATCCCGTCTTTTAAATAGATTGTTGCTACGATATTTTTGTGTTCCATTTTATTATGTTCACTTTCTATTGATTTTAAGCCAGACTTCCCTTGGTCGAAAGAATGTCTGCGATTCTCGGATCCTTGGTCGTTGCCGCATCCAATGCCTTTGCAAAAGCCTTGAACATGGCCTCCGCCATATGGTGATTGTTGCCGGATTTTAATACCTGTATATGCAGGTTCATGCCTGCACTATAGGAAATGGCATAGAAAAATTCGCGGATCATTTCCGTATCCATATAGCCGATCCGATCGGTGGTAAATTCTGCATCAAAGGACAGATAAGGTCTGCCGGACAAGTCTATGGCACAAAGCACCAAGGTCTCATCCATAGGTAAGATACAGGAACCATAACGGCAGATTCCTTTTTTATCGCCCAGCGCCTGCTTGATAGCCTCGCCAAGGACAATACCACAGTCCTCTATGGTATGGTGGCAGTCCACGATCAGATCGCCTTTGATCTTTACATCCAGATCAAAGAGCCCGTGTCTTGCAAAGCCCTCCAACATATGATCAAAAAAGCCGATATCCGTGGAGATCATAGATTTGCCACTGCCATCAATGGTAAATGTCAGGTCAATATCTGTTTCCTTTGTTGTGCGCACACAATGGGCGCGTCTTACGTCACTCACCCTACATCCCTACTTTCTACTAAAACTTAAACCTCTTCAAATCTTACTTTAATCGAATTTGCATGTGCCGTCAACTGCTCACACTCTGCAAACTGCACAATATCGCGATAGACATCCTCCAATGCCTCTCTCGAATAAGAGATGATGCTGGATTTCTTGATAAAATCATCTACGCTGAGGGCAGAGAAGAATTTGGCGGTTCCATTGGTCGGAAGTACATGGTTTGGACCTGCAAAGTAGTCACCAAGCGGTTCACTGCTGTATTCGCCAAGGAAGATAGCGCCTGCATTTTTAACCCTTGTCATGGTATCAAACGGATTCTTGGTCACAATCTCCAAATGCTCGGATGCGATCTCGTTTACCGTATCAATGGCTGTCTCCATATCCGGTGCGACCAGGATATAACCGTAATTCTCCAAAGATTTTTCAATGATCGCCTTGCGGGATAATTTTGCCACAAAATAATCGATCTCCTTGGATACCTGGTCTGCCAGAGCACGGCTGGTCGTGATCAAAATAGCGGATGCCATTTCATCATGTTCTGCCTGTGACAAGAGATCTGCCGCTACATATTTTGGATTTGCTGTCTCATCGGCTAAGACCAGGATCTCACTCGGACCGGCGATAGAGTCAATGCTGACATGACCGAACACTGCCTTTTTTGCCAAGGCTACATAAATATTGCCGGGGCCAACGATCTTGTCTACTTTCGGAATGGATTCCGTACCAAAAGCAAGGGCTGCGATCGCCTGGGCACCACCAACCTTATAAATGGTATCAACACCGGCTTCCTTGGCAGCCACTAAGGTGGAGGCAGCAATCTTGCCATCAGCCCCAGGTGGTGTTGTCATATAAATGTGAGGAACGCCTGCTACTTTTGCCGGAACGACATTCATCAGAACGGAGGACGGGTAGACAGCCTTTCCACCCGGAACATAAACGCCCACCTTATCCAAAGGTGTGACTTTCTGTCCTAAGATCGTGCCATTTTCGCCACTGGTGAACCAGGAGTTCTGCAACTGCTTGCTGTGAAAAGCACGGATATTGACCAAAGACTTGCGGATCACATCCAAAAGTTCCGGTGCAACTGTCGCATATGCCTCATCGATCTCCTCGTCGGTCACGACGATATTGTCTGCATTGATCTCGGCACGGTCAAACTGCTTGGTGTAGGAAAAAACCGCCGCATCGCGATTCTTTCGCACTTCCTCTATGATGGCAGCCACACGTGCTTCGTATTCGCCATAACTGTTTGGGCTTCTCTTTAAGAGAGACTCCAAAATAT
>CAVLBP010000083.1:0-10589 GCA_963661325.1 bacterium | reverse complement strand
CATCAGTTCTAACAACTGCCCATCCTCATGATAGAGATACGCATTTTGCATGGCATTCAAAAGATCGTAACGATCCAGATTGCCCTCCTGTAGATCACTGGAAATCGTCAGATCATCTGCGCATACCGGCAGGTCTGCTACCACATCTGCATACAGGGCATAGTGGATGGTCTCTCCGAAAAAGACAACAAACTGCTTAACGAAGATCCCCTCGTACATCTCGATCATTTCTTCCGTGATCGGCTGTCCCTCATCAAAACGATAGGTAATGGTGATACGCTCTCCCGGATTGCCCCGGTATTCCACAAAATGTTTGTCATACAGGTGATATTTGATGATCAGCCTGTGATCGACATTCTTGTAGAACTGGAAATAGACATTCCGCAAGATATAATACTGCAAGAACTGGTCCAAAAGAGCAAACTCTTTTTCATCCAAAGTATCCTTGCCGGATAGATATTTCATGTATGCCAGATTGCAGCTTTCCTTTAACTCGATGCCCTTGGCAAAATAATATGCCAGATAATCAAACAACTTGTCCGGCACATGCTCCTTGGAAAGCATATAGGCATGCGCCCAGTAATTCAGATAAGCCTCGATCAGCATACGGTCTTTGCCACGCGCCAGGTAGGAATCATAGATCGCCGCCGTTTCCTCCATGCAGTTTTCTGCATACAAGGTCTGGAATAAAATATTTTCTTCCAACGCCACCACGGACATCTCTTCTGCTTTTGCTGCCTGCCAGAGATAGATCATATCCGGGCTTGGTCCCACATAGTTTTCTGCCAGATAGGAGACCGTTGCCGGCGACGTCTGCTTCTGTTCCAATAAATAGCCGCACAGAGAAAGCAGAAATTCATCTTCCGCAAATTCCGTCGTCAATATCCTTTCGGTGCACATCTGTAAGAGCAGACGGGCATCCACCTGCAAACCATAATATTCCTGCATGAGGGCATAGGCTCTCTCATAATCCTGCCGCTGGATAAATAAGGAGATCACAAAACCTCTGGTTCTTGCATCCAACTGCCCATAATCCACATGCTTTGCAAAATGTTCTTCTAAGACTTCTTCCCTGCAATGATCCTGTAAAAAGCCGATAAAGGCACTGTATTTTTCCTGCTTGTAATTCTTGGATACCAGTGAAGAATCCAAAAATACCTGCATACGTTTCACATCATCCAAAGTATAGTCTGCCGCTTCTTTTTTCTCTGCAAAATCCGCAAGGATAAAAGGAAGGGAAAGCGGTGATAAATGTTCCAGCCTCTTGATAAAACGCTCCGGATACATAAGTCTTTGCAAGGTATATGCCTTGTGATCGCTGATCAGGGTTCCATTTCCCGTCTCAAGCAGTAACTGATACTGTCCCGGCAGGATGGGAATGCATGCCTGATGATCCTGTACCGGGATCACAATAGGCATTTCATACTGTTCCTGATAGATAAAGGCTCGCGTGATGTCCGGGTAAAGGCAGACCAGTTTTTTCATAAAGACCATACCGGAGATTAGATGCGCCATCTCCTCATCGACTACGCCCATCTCCAGAACATTCTGATAAATGATCGCCAGATTGTCGTTCATACGATTGGCTTTCATCTGCTCGATCGCAAAAAGTTCAATGTTGCGCAGATACTGCTCGTAAAGTCCCGGTGCCTTACGTCTTTCCGAAATGATATTGGCATAAAGCAGTGCTTTCTTTTGGTAAGGCAGGTTGCAACTGTAGCGGAAATACATGGTTACCATCTGCGGCAGTTCCTCGGTACTCTTATCCGGCATAGAAAGCATATATGCCTCATACAAGCCGCTCAGACGCAGATCCAGACGGATCGCCTCTCGATACCAGTCCAGATACTTTTCCTGGAACATCTGGTTGCGCAGTAAATAAGATACCAGAACAGAGAAGGCCTCCTCGCTATGCTCCACCTCGTATGCCTTTTGTGCGATCAAGAAAATGTGCGGGTCAAAATCTTTGACATTTTCCATGACATGTAAGATCTGCATTGCCAGGTCTTTGGTAAAGGTCACATGTCTTGCTGCCCAGTATAAGATCTTGGTCGCATGCGGATCAAAGGCATGCAAAAGATATGGATCCTGCACATACATGGCATATGCCTCAATATATAAAAACGGTGTGTCGTTATCTGCTTCGATCCATTGTAAAATGGCTTTGAGTTTTCGCGCCGGATTTTCCATATATTCTTCCCGCAAAAAAGATAAGAACCAGAAGATTCTGACATCCTCCGGGTGCTCCCGAAAAATGGTCTCGATCTCCTTTGTCAGGCGGTCGACATAAGACTTTTCCTGCTCGATCAGGGTACACAGATATAAAAGATATGCCCAGAGGACGCTCTGCTTATCTGCGATCTCCCGCTTCATATCGGAAATGATCCAAAGTGCCTCCTGCCGCTTCTTGCCTACGATCAGACACTGTGCTTTCATCAGGCGATACCAGGAATTGCCCGGACGGCGTTCCAACAGTTCATCTAAGATCTCTACCGAGCGGTCACACCACTCGCCTGTCGTGATCTGGCGGAAGCGATACGCTTTATAGGTGTCCGTCAAATCTGCCAGACACTCTTTATCCCTGCGCCATGGGAACTCCTTTTTTTCATCCTCCTGATCAAAGGTCGCCATGATGTCAATGACACGCACCGTTCCCTTGCAGGAGAATGTGATCCGCGCACGGTTAATGCCCGCATGCATGCGGTTCTTGTGTATGTAATAATTGAGAAGCATGGTAGAGCCCAAGAAATAATCTGTCGTGATCAGGTCTTTTTCCACGGTAACAAATGGACTGTCACTCTCCACCGCGATCTCAATATAGCCCCATGTATTTTTGGCAACGACTAAGGTCTCCTTGCGGTTTTCGCTCACGCGGTAAAACTCTTCCTTGCGCTCGCGCACCGTAAAATCAACAGGGTCTTTTAAGCCCACTGCCACTAAAAATTCTTCCAAATTGGCTGAGGACGGCAAAGCCTTGCGATAGCCGGTATAGACCATGCGGACTGCCTTTTCCTGCCTTGCAATGAACTTTTCAAAAGCCTGCGAATAAAACAACTGCATGGCTTCTGCCCAATGTCCCTGTGCAAGATTTGCAAAATCGGACAGGCTTGCGATCTCGCCTGTAGACGCATAGAGGCGGTCTGCCTCAAATTGCACATCAAAAGGAAGGCGACACTCCCTCTGGTTACATACAATGGTAAAATAACCGGTAAGTTGGTCCCCTTCTTGATAATCCTGCCCCAGCACTTCAAAACGGATCGTCGCCTCCATCCCGTCAAACTGTGGCTTTACGACGTGCACATAAGGATTGGAAGAATAGACGATTCCCCGGATAGAGGCCTCATTGGTAGAGCGCATGGAAAACTCACCCTGTAGGCGCTCTCCCTGCCTGCCACGTACCGTGACTGTCTCCTCTGAAAATGCTATCTGCGGCCTTCTGTTGTCAAATTTATCTTCTGACATCCGCCAGATTCGTTTTCGCAAAATATGACACCCTTTTCCTGCCGTTTTGTCTTCTGTCGGTTGCAATTTTCGACGCAAAAAGACTATAATGAATTATAAACTATTTAAGAAGGACATGCAATAAACTTTGTCCTTTGCAGGAGGAAAGCATGCTTACACATAAAGACCATTTCCATGGCAGCGACTTAGAAAAAATAGAGCAGATCTACGGCATCCGCAAGGAAGATATCGTGAGTTTTTCAGCCAATGTCAATCCCCTTGGCATCTCGCCGAAGTTGCGGGAGCATCTGGCAAAACATATCGACTGTATCACGACCTATCCCGACCGGGAATATGCTTCCCTGCGTCAGCGCATGGCAGATTATATCGGCACAGAAAAAGAAAACATCATTGTCGGCAACGGCTCTACCGAACTCATCTCCCTTTTTATACAGATCGAACACCCAAAGAAAGCCATGATCTTAGGACCTACCTATTCCGAATACGAAAGAGAAGTTTCTCTCGGCGGAGGGACGACTGTCTACTATCCGCTCAAGGAGGAAAGCGGTTTTAAACTGGACACCACACACTTCACCTCAAAACTGGATGATTCCATTGATCTTTTGATCCTTTGCAATCCCAACAATCCTACCTCCAGCTGCATTTCCTTGGATGATATGCGCACCATCTTAGATGTCTGCAAGGAGCACGGTATCTATGTCATGGTCGATGAGACCTATATCGAGTTCGTCGAGAATGTCGCTCATACCAGTGCCGTCTCACTGACCGCTTATTACAACAATATCATCATCCTGCGCGGCACCAGCAAGTTCTTTGCCGCACCAGGTCTGCGTCTCGGCTATGCCATCACCGGCAACGAAGACCTGCTCCGCAATATGAACCAGCGCAAGAATCCATGGATGATCAATTCGCTTGCTGCGATCGCCGGAGAACTCATGTTTCAGGATGACGAATATATACAGGCGACAAGAGATCTGATCAGCACGGAACGCGCCCGCTGTTATCAGACAATGCTAAATTCCAAGCGTTTCCATCCATACAAGCCGACTGCGAATTTCATGCTCATGCGCATTATGGACGAGGACTTAAACAGCAGCATCCTGTTTGATCGTGCCATCCGCGAAGGACTTATGATCCGGGACTGCTCGACTTTCCCATTCTTAAATGACAAGTATATCCGCTTCTGCTTTATGGATCCTGCGGATAACGACCGGCTTTTGGATTGCCTCTTACGTTAGAACACTTATTTCATAGGATGCAAAAAAGAGAAAGGCGAATGCAAGAATGCAAACGCCTTTCTCTTTTATTCTGTTCTCATAAATTATTTATTCTGGAAGTATTCGTGAATACCCTTTGCAGCAGCCTTTCCTGCGCCCATGGCAAGGATAACTGTCGCTGCACCTGTCACGGCATCACCGCCTGCGTAAACGGCTTCTTTGGAAGTTGCGCCATCGTCCTCACAGATAATGCATCCTCTCTTATTCACATCAAGTCCTCTTGTCGTAGAAGAAATGAGTGGGTTTGGAGAAGTACCAAGTGACATGATGACAGTATCTGCCTCGATCTCATACTCAGAGCCAGGGATCTCCACCGGTCTTCTTCTTCCGGATTCGTCCGGCTCACCCAGTTCCATCTTGATGACACGAACGCCCTTGACACAGCCGTTTTCATCCACCAGAATCTCGGTCGGATTCTGCAAAAGATCAAAGATAACGCCCTCTTCTTTTGCATGATGTACTTCTTCCACACGTGCAGGAAGTTCTGCTTCACTACGACGGTAAACGATATGTACTTCTGCGCCCAGACGGAGTGCTGTTCTTGCAGCATCCATAGCAACGTTACCACCACCGACAACAACGACTTTCTTGCCGCGTGCGATCGGTGTATCATAACCTTCCTTAAATGCTTTCATCAGGTTATTTCTGGTAAGGAATTCATTGGCAGAGAATACACCCTTTGCCTGCTCGCCCGGGATTCCCATAAATCTAGGAAGACCTGCACCGGAGCCGATAAAGACTGCCTCAAATCCTTCTTTTTCCATCAACTCATCAATCGTCACAGAACGACCAATGATAACATTTGTCTCGATCTTAACACCAAGAGACTTTACATTTTCTACTTCTGCAGCAACAACCTTGCTCTTTGGCAGACGGAACTCAGGAATACCGTAAACCAGTACACCACCTGCTTCGTGCAGTGCCTCAAAAATAGTAACATCATAGCCAAGTTTTGCCAGATCACCGGCACAGGTCAGTCCTGCAGGACCAGATCCGATCACTGCGACCTTGTGACCATTCTTTTCGCTAGCGCCCTGTGGCTTGATGCCATTTTCTCTTGCCCAGTCAGCCGTGAAACGCTCCAGTTTTCCGATAGAAACGGCTTGACCCTTGATTCCACGGATACACTTGCCTTCACACTGGCTCTCCTGTGGGCAGACACGACCACAAACGGCTGGAAGTGCAGAAGACTCGCTGATCACTTCATATGCCTTTTCGATGTCGCCATCTTTTACGGCTGCGATGAAATCCGGGATCTGAATGGAAACCGGACATCCCTTGATACACTGTGCATTCTTGCAGTTCAAGCAACGGGATGCTTCTTCCATAGCCTCTTCTTTATTGTATCCTAAACATACTTCTTCAAAGTTAGTGGCACGAACCTTTGGATCCTGCTCACTGACCGGAACTTTTACTAAAACATCACCCATTACTTGTCACCTCCACACTGTCCGCATCCGCCGTGGTGTGTATCACCTTCCTGTAAAGCAAGCATCGCGCGACCTTCTTCTGTCTTATACTGCTGCTGTCTGGACATAGCCTGATCAAAATCAACCAAGTGACCGTCAAACTCCGGTCCGTCTACGCAAGCAAATTTTACCTGATCTCCAACAACCAGACGACAAGCACCGCACATTCCGGTACCGTCTACCATGATCGGGTTCATAGATACGATTGTCGGGATACCAAGTTCTTTGGTAAGTTTGCAGACGAATTTCATCATGATCATAGGTCCGATGGCTACACACCAGTTGAACTCCTGACCTTGGTCTACCAATGCCTGCAACTGATTGGTTCCCATTCCATGGAAGCCATAAGAACCGTCATCTGTTGTAACGCAAAGTTGTGTGGCAACTTCACGCATCTCATCCACATAGAACAAAAGATCCTTGGTACGAGATCCCATGATCACGGTCGTTTCTACGCCATGCTCTTTCAGCCATTTTACCTGTGGATAGATCGGTGCGGTCCCCACGCCGCCCGCGATAAAGACGATCTTTTTCTTCTTTGTCTCCTCGAGGTTCTCCTCTACACACAGTTCTGACGGCTGTCCCAGCGGACCTACAAAGTCCATAAAGGCATCTCCCACAGCAAGGTGTGACATTCTCTCTGTGGATGCGCCCACGGTCTGGAATACGATCGTAATCGTACCAGCCTCTCTGTCATAATCGCAGATCGTCAGTGGAATTCTCTCTCCCACTTCATCGATCTTGGCGATGATGAACTGTCCCGGCAGACAATTATCTGCCACTCTCGGTGCCTTCACATCCATCAAGAAAATCTTGTCAGCAAGTTTTTCTTTTTTTACGATTGGATACATAGTTTTCCTCCCATTTTCTTATTTTCTATTTGATATGCCGATCCTTGGCGGATCTCTCGCCTCCTAAGTGGAATGCACAGCATATAAAATACGATTCTTCTGTTAAACCTGTGTTAAGCCTGTCTTTAACTAAAGTAAACCAACTCGTCCTGTGGTTTTTCTGCCGCTTTCATCTCGATCGGATAAAGGATCGGTCCCTTGCCCTTATATTCTCTTGCAAATTCAACCTTGATACGTGCGGTAAGGTCAATCCAGAAGCGATGCTCCGGTGTATTCTCCAATCCGGTCTTGCACATCATGCCAAGGAAGGTAATATCCTCCACGCAGCAGGTCATGGCAAAACGTCCCGGCACGATAACGCCGCGCTTTAACTTGCCATCCTTTGGATTGTAGACCAAACCTAAGAAATGCACTTTCTTGCCATCATATTTCTTTGGATTTTCCATACAGTCCATAAACCAGAGGGCATAATCTGCATCGGAAATCTCGATCACATCTGCATTGATGTCAAAAGGAAGTTCTTCCTCACGATCGTCGATCGTACCATCGGCTCTCTCATAAACGATCTGCGCCGGACGGTTGACTGCCTTGATATTGCCACGGAACTTGCTCTTTGGCGTGTTGTCATCACAGCGATTGAAGATAACAACTTCTGCCTGAAAGAATTGCTCCATCATCATGGAACGCATATTTGCCATATACATCTCAAAAGTCGTTGCGTCCACGGTAGCGAGGGACTGCACGATCACCCAATTCTTTGGAAGATCCATCTCATAGACTTCGCCTACGCCCCAGGTTCCATTGTATTCAATGAAAACGGCATCCGGGCGGTACTGATCTGCAATTTCCTGTAAATGCTCTGTATTAAACTCTGCTTCTGTATCAATGGTTGCGACAGATGCGTTGATCATCTTTAACTTTTCAGTGTCATACTCTACATCGCCGTCTTCACAGGCAATGATGAGAATACGGTCATCATCTTCAGCAAAACCATTTTCAAATAGGGTTTCCTGGATCAAAGTAGTCTTTCCACTATCCATAAATCCCGTGAAAAAATATACCGGTATTTCTGCCATAATCTTTCCTCTTTCTTATAATTCTATGTCCTATCAGAAGATAGGGTATCGCCATATTTAGGCAATACCGAAGAGTTCCTCTAACTGATGTTCGTCAATATCTGTACCGATAACAACCAGACGACCTGTGTAATCCGGCTCACCGGTACGCAGTTCGTACTCGCCATCTACCAGATCAAAGTAGATCCATGTGCCGTCGGTAGACTGTACCATACCCTTGGAACGGATGACGGTTCCGTAATCTTCTGTCTCAGCGAATGCCTTCAGAGCATTTTCGATCGTTGCACGCTCAAAGATGTGTGGTGTCTCCTTGCCCCAACTTGTAAATACGTCATCTGCATGATGATGGTGATGCTCATGATCGTGGTCATGACATCCGCAGGTGCAGCCCTCGCCATGGTCATGATGATGCTCGTGCTCATGGTCGTGATGGTGTTCATGTTCGTCGTGGTCATGATCGTGGTGGTGTTCGTGTTCCTCGTGGTCATGATCGTGATGGTGCTCATGTTCTTCGTGATCATGATCGTGATGATGTTCGTGATCCTCGTGGTCATGGTCATGATGATGCTCGTGCTCATGCGCCTCGTGCGCTGCCTCTGCCAATGTCTTCATTTCCAAGTTGTCCTGACCTTCGATAACCTTTAAGATCTGGCTGCCCTGGATCTCATCCCAAGGTGTTGTGATGATGGCTGCCTTTGGATTGAGGGTCTGGATCTGTTTTACGCAGAACTCCAACTGTTCTGGGCTTGCCTTCTGGCTTCTGCTCAATACAACGGTAGTCGCATATTCGATCTGATTGTTGAAGAACTCACCAAATGCCTTCATCTGCTTGGAAGCCTTTAGCGCATTGACAACTGTAACCAAAGCATTGACCTTGACATCATGTGTCTTTTCCAGATCAATGACAGATGCCATAACATCGGATAACTTGCCGACACCGGACGGCTCGATCAAAATACGATCCGGTGAAAACTTGTCTAACACTTCCTGTAAATTCTTTGCGAAATCTCCTACCAAAGAGCAGCAGATACAACCGGAATTCATCTCGGAAATCTCAATACCGGAGTCTTTCAAAAAGCCTCCGTCAATACCTACTTCACCAAACTCATTCTCTATCAATACAAGTTTCTCGCCAGTATAGACTTCATCGATCATCTTTTTGATGAAAGTTGTCTTACCTGCTCCTAAAAATCCAGAAATAATGTCAATTTTTGTCATAATTTCATCCTTCTTTCTCTTGACTTTCTGCTTATAAATATAGCAACATATATTATAGCATAAATCCATTTGTGTACAATGGTCGAAATTTTCCTTTTGTGGAAAAATTCATTGTATAAAAATGCCAAAAATAGGAAAAAGAAAAGGGAGGGATTTTCATGAATCCAAAGAAAGAACACCAGAAAATCTTAGCCGATCAGTTGATCCAAAATCTGGCAAAGAGAAATATGGAAGGTTTTTATTGCACATCCGCAGACCAGGCCTGTAAACTTGCCTCCTCTATGATGAAGTCCGGCTCCTCTGTCACATGGGGCGGAACCATGACGATGGGTGAGATCGGTTTGGATAAAACGATTGCCGAGCGAACAGACCTTGTGGTATATGATCGATCCAAGGCAGGCTCACAGGAGGAAGTCGATGAAATCTATCGTAAGGCTTTTTCTGCTGACAACTACATCATGAGTGCCAATGCCATCTCACTGGATGGGCAACTCGTCAATATTGATGGCACCGGCAATCGCCTTGCCGCACTCATCTTCGGACCAAAACAGGTCATCGTCATTGCCGGCATGAACAAAGTCTGCCGTGACTTAGAAACTGCCATGGTGCGCGCAAGAAATCTCGCTTCTCCACCAAATGCTATGCGCTTCGGTAAAAAGACACCTTGCACCGCAACCGGAAAATGCGGCGACTGCCTGTCTCCTGACTGCATCTGCAACCAGATCGTCATCACCAGAAACAGCCGTGATGCCGGCAGGATCAAGGTCATTTTAGTAGAGGGCGAATGGGGATATTAAATACATTTTATTTATAGCCCAGATATTCTAAAAATCCTTGGCAGCCAGCGATAATATCACGGTAGGTTGCGTCAAAATCTCCTGTGTACCAGGGATCTGCCACATCTGCCGCTTCCACTAACTGCTGATGCTTGTCATAATCCGCAAAAGAAAGCATCTTGTAGATCTTTTGGTCAGGGTCTGTTCCTCCGGCGACCCGCGTCATATTGCGGATATTGGCAGAGTCCATCCCGATCAGATAATCATAGTAATCGTAATCCTCCTGCTGCATCTGCCTTGCCCTATGCGGTACAAGTGGAATTCCCTCTTGCGCAAGTTTATTTCGCGTACCATAATGCGGTGGATTGCCGATCTCCTCACGGCTTGTCGCCGCGGAATCGATTTCAAATTGTGATGCCAGCCCACGGTCGGCGACCATGTAGGTCAATACGCTTTCTGC
>CAVLBP010000082.1:0-10598 GCA_963661325.1 bacterium | reverse complement strand
GTATTGGCATCAATGTGCTGGCGGCGCTTTATACACTTGTGATCAATAAAGGACTGGATTGGGTGCATATGCGCAGAAGTGTAGAAGCATGTTAAAATGCGTTGCTTGTGTTGAAAACATGGATTTTTATATAATTACACTCACACAACACAGAGGAGCGTGAAATTATGATGCATGAAAATATAAGATATTTCCGCAAACAAAAAGGAATCAGCCAGGAAGAATTAGCAGACAGACTACATGTGGTCCGGCAAACGGTATCCAAATGGGAAAATGGTCTGTCTGTGCCGGATGCAGATGTCCTGCTTGCCATGGCAGATGTACTGGGAGTGTTCGTCGACCAACTGCTAGGGATTGAAACAGATGATGGGAAAGCACAGTTATCGGAAGAGTTGGAAAAACAAAACACAGAACTGACAAGTGTAAATCGTGTAAGTGCAAACAGTGGATGGATTTTAACACTTCCGCTTATAGCATTGGTCATCGGCATTTGCGTGATTGCTTTTATTATTGCCTTGTTGGGAGTATGCAATGTGATCACGTTTTCGGACAATGATGGAAAACTGTTCGCACTGGCACTTGTATCTGGTATTATGGTCTATGTGGGGAGGATTTCTACAAGATTGCCTGATAGCAGGCTTATGGGATTGTGCCTGCCCTGGACTGTGCGGGATGAGGAAACAGGGAAACTTGCGCACAGGATCTTGTGTCAGATCCCTCTGCCGCTTATCCTATTATATATTGTCTGTGCATGGACATTTTCCGATTTTGTGGCAGTGTCTATTGGGATTGTGCTTATGTGGATCAGCATTCCGGGAGTCATATCCGGTATCTTCTTTTATAAAAAATATTATGGGAGATAGCCTTAGGAGTAGGGATGCCATTCTACAATACAATTGAGAACGGTTCTAATCAAAAATAATAAGATATAGGATGAAAAAACTATTAAATCTTTAAGTTCATTTTAGGTTCCCCCTTTAGAATACAGACTAAAGGAGGGAACATCTTATGACAAATCAAATGATCTACACCCCAAACAAAAATAAATATCTTGTGATCCCGGCATACGAACCGGATCAACGCTTGGTCGATCTGGTAAAAGAGGCATATGCCACAGATGCCTTTGCTATTTTGGTCGTGGATGACGGAAGTGGCGTGGCATATAGGGATATTTTCGATCAGGTCAAAGCCTATGCCAGTGTTTTATACCATCCGAAAAATCTGGGAAAAGGATGCGCCCTGAAAACAGCATATGAATATATCCGTCAGCAAAATGATACGGAAGAAAAGGTCATCATTACGGCGGATGCCGACGGTCAGCATACCATAAAGGATATCTGTGCCGTAGCAGAAAAATGCCAGCGAAATCCGCAAGCCCTAATTCTTGGAAAAAGGGCTTTTACCGGAAGAGTGCCCCTAAAGAGCCGATTGGGAAATCTCATTACGCGCTATGTTTTTCGCATGGAGAGCGGGCAGTTCGTAATGGATACCCAGACAGGGCTGCGGGCTTTTTCTACGCAAATGATACCTTTTATGTTAGAAGTTCCCGGCGAACGATACGAATATGAAATGAATGTTTTACTGCGCTGGGCAAAAGATGACAAAAAGATCAAGGAAGTGCCGATCGAGACCATCTATCTGGAAGGCAACAAGTCCTCACACTTTCGACCGGTGCAGGATGCCTGTCGCATTTATCGGGATCTTTTCCGTTTCGGCGGGGTGTCTTTTTTATCCTTTTTGCTGGACTACTCCATCTATCTGCTCTTGACGGCTTTTCTGCCCCTATGGCCGACACTCAAGATCTTTGTTGCCAATACATCGGCGCGCGTCATCAGTGGCCTTTTCAACTTTGAGATGAACCGGCGTTTTGTCTTTGAAAAGAAAGATAAGGTCTTGGCAAGCGGGTTGGAATATCTATGCCTTGCCTTTTGTATCTACCTGCTCAGCACCAGCGGCATTACCTTTTTATATGAGGCATTCCACTGCAATCTCTACCTGCTAAAGATTGGTGTGGATGCAGCGCTTTTCATTGTCTCCTGGCTGGTGCAAAAATACCTGATCTTTCGCAAAAAAGAGGTGTGCGCATATGAAAAATAGAAAAAGCGGACTTTTGTATGGACTGTGTTTTTGGACCATTTTATTGGGATTCAGTGCCTATGTCTTGTTAGATACTTTTGTCATTTCCCATGAGATCACGACCGTGAGCGCGACGCAGGCAAGCGGACAGGTAAGCAGCACAAGCAGTTCGGATGCGACGGCGGATGGCACTTATACCGATACATCTTATACGGATGACAATATTTCCATTACGATCGAAACAAAGACGATTGACGATACCCAGGTTTACATTGCGGATGTGACCCTGTCGGATGCTTCTTATTTAAAGACGGCACTGGCAAAGGACACCTTTGGCACAAATGTCACCGAGACGACCTCTGCGCAGGCGGAAGATAAAGGCGCGATCCTAGCCATCAACGGCGATTACTATGGTGCCAATAAAACGGGCTATGTGATCAAAAACGGAACCATCTATCGGGACAGTGTCCGGTCGGACAGCGGCTATGATGATCTGGTCATCTACGAGGATGGCAGTTTTGGCATTATAAACGAAACGGAGATTTCAGCAGAAGAATTAGTAGAAAATGGTGTGACGCAGCTGTTTGCCTTTGGACCGAGCTTGGTAGAAAATGGAGAGATCGCCGTGGATCAGTCGACGGAAGTGGGAAAAGCCATGGCGAGCAATCCACGGACGGCGATCGGCATGATCGACGATCTGCACTATATCATTGTGGTTGCGGATGGAAGAAGCAGTCAGAGTCAGGGCTTGTCCCTCTATGAACTGGCGCAGGTCATGCAGGAATATGGCTGCGTTACAGCCTATAATCTGGACGGTGGTGGCTCATCGACTATGTATTTTAACGGTCAGGTCATCAACAATCCGACAACAAACGGATCGACTTTTAAGGAACGCGAGGTGAGTGATATTGTCTACATTGGTTATTGAGAAAAAAGATAGCCTGCGCTATCTGCCGGCAAGCATCTTTTGCCTGCTTTTTGCCGTCATTTACGAACATTTCAGTTATGGTGAATATTCCTGGGCAATGCGGCTGATGTTCTTATTTCCACTCATAGGTGGCGCAGGGCTGAATTTGCTTTTGCAGGGAAAAAGGATCAAAGTCTGGAGCCTGCGATTCTGGGCGAGTGGTCTGGCAATTTTTACGGTAGGCTGTCTTGTGCATGGCATCATTGTTATTTCCGGGCGAAGTAGTGGTTATGACTGGGCTTACCTTGCAGCAGGCTTGCTTTTCCTTCTTCTGGGAATTTTGGTGGAGTGCAGGAAATCTTAGATTATTTTTGCAATATTGGTAATATATTTAGCCTATCTCTTATATTTGCTATACACAGTGCAAAAACTCTGCTATGATGTGGGCAGAAAAAAGGAAAGGCAGGTAATAAAAATGGCAGAATTTGTTACATTGGCACCGAGAAAACTGAGTGCTCTGCGTGAGATGAATCCATGTCTCATGTCTTATAATATTGAATTTGCAGAAGTGACGGGGGGAACTTTCTGGAAAGCATACACGCCGGAACAGATCGCAGGAACGGAGCCTTTTCAGGTAGGAAAAGGGGAAAATATCACAGATATGTACAAGGATCTGATGCAGGTCTATGCACCGATCAACCTCTATGATGAGAAATTGCGCAAACTGGCAAAGGAACTTGGAACAGCATGGGTGCGTGTATCCGGAACCTGGGCGACCAAGACTTATTATGATTTTGATGGAATCTGCAATGGCAAGGTGCCGGAAGGTTATCTGAACGTACTGACCAAAGATCAGTGGATCGGTGTGCTGGATTTTGTCAAGGCGATCGGAGCAAAACTTATGATCTCCGTGGCAAACTGTCCGGGACTGCACAGCGCAGACCAGCCTTGGCATCCGGCAGAGGCAGAGAAGATTTTTGCACTCAGCAAGGAATACGGTGTGCCGATCGATGGCGCAGAGTTTGCAAATGAGCCGAACATGATGGAGGAGACAGGTTTCCCACATGGCTATACGGCAGCAGATTACAGACGTGATCAGGATCTTTTCTTTGTCTGGCTGCGCAAGAATTATCCGGAATGTCTTTGCATCGGACCGAGCAGTGTCGGTGACGGACTGGACTTTATGGGCGGCGATGACAATGCAAGCGGTGGCGGTGTAGAGCAGTTGACCAAGGAAAATGTATCAACCGCAGAACTTCTGGAAGGCACCAAAGAGCCGCTGGATGTATTCAGTTATCATTATTACAATGGTATTTCGGATCGTCTGGCAATGGTTATGCCAAGCGCACACTGGGCACCGGAAAAGGCAAACAGTGAGGAATATCTGCATGTGCCGATCCATTGTGCCGAGGTTTATGCACCGATCCGTGATAAATATGCGCCAAACACAGAAATGTGGGTAACAGAGTCCGGGGATGCCGGCGGCGGTGGAGATACCTGGGCATCTACCTATTTGGATGTGTTTAGAACTTTAAATGAGTTGGCTGGATTTGCCACGGTTACCAATGGTGTGATCTTCCACAACACCTTGGCGGCATCCGATTACGGATTTTTGGCACGCGAAGTTTTTGATCCGCGTCCAAATTACTTTGCCGTACTCCTGTGGAACCGTCTGATGGGAACGACCTGCTATGACACCAAGGAGCCGATCCGCGAGGGCGCTCATGTTTATGCACATTCCCGCAAGGATGGCAAAGAGGGCGTGGTATATCTGGTAATCAATAATTCTCTTACTGAGACGACGACAGTCGAACTGCCAAAGGATGCAGAGCGTTATACCTTGGCTGGACAGGACGGCAACGTACGCGCTACGGTCATGACCTTGAATGACAGACCGCTTGTCTTAGGAGAAAATAACGAGGTGCCGGAACTGATCCCGGTAGCACAGGCAGCAGGCAAGGTAGAACTTGCACCGGCAACCTGTACCTTCTTTGTACTGTAAAAGTACATCTTGCAAAATTTGTTATAAAGACTATAATAAAGGTGTTGTCCGAAGGATGACACCTTTTATATTGAAAAAGGGGAGCTTGCAGATAGGCAGGCTGAGAGTAAGCAGAGGCTTTGACCCGTAACCTGATTTGGATAATGCCAACGTAGGGAGATAGAGCAAAACGAGTATTTTTGCGCAGAGATCATCATAACGTTGGTTTCTGCGCATTTTTTATCCATATATTTTAGTGAGGAAAAGATGGAATTTAAAAGAGAACAATTAGAATTATATGCCATTACCGACCGGGCATGGCTGGGAAATGAGACTCTGGCAGACCAGGTAGAAAAAGCCTTAAAAGGCGGTGCGACCATGGTTCAGTTGCGCGAAAAGCATCTGGAAAGAGAAAAGTTCTTAGAAGAAGCCAAAGAGATACTTCCACTTTGTCGCCGCTATGGGGTACCTTTGATCATCAATGATGATGTTGCTTTGGCAAAGGAAGTGGGCGCGGATGGCGTCCATATCGGACAAGGGGATATGGCACTTGCTGCGGCAAGACAGATCTTAGGAGAAGATGCCATCATTGGCGTGACGGCAAAGACCTTAGACCAGGCAAGAGCGGCAGAAGCGGCTGGTGCGACCTATCTGGGGAGCGGCGCAGTTTTTGGCACCAGCACCAAGGCGGATGCCAAGCCTATGACATTGGATTTTTTTCAGGAGATCTGTGCGAGCGTATCCATACCGGTCGTGGCGATCGGAGGGATCAGTGCCGACAATCTGTATTCCCTAAAGGGACGAAAGATGGCTGGCATTGCGGTTGTCAGTGGTATTTTTGCCAGTGACGATATCGAGGCGGAGACGAGAAGACTGCGTCAAAAGATGGATGACATCTTAGAAAAAGGCATATAATTTCTCCGGCATTTTTGGAAAGACCGGTGAGTTATAGATAGATTTACAGCGGCAGATTGGGGGCACCACCTTAGGTCGCTATACAAAATTAATGCACAAACGTACGAGGAGGAATGGATATGTACACAGCATTAACAATCGCTGGAAGTGATTCCAGTGGAGGCGCCGGCATCCAGGCAGATATTAAGACGATGACAGCAAATGGCGTATATGCCATGAGTGCCATCACGGCTTTGACTGCCCAGAATACAACCGGCGTTACAAGCATTATGGAGGCAACTCCACAGTTTTTGGCAGAGGAACTGGATTGTATTTTTACGGATATATATCCGGATGCCATTAAAACAGGCATGGTCGCATCAAGCGCATTGATCGAGGTCATTGCCGACAAACTGACAGGATATGAGGCAAAAAATATTGTGGTCGATCCTGTTATGGTGGCTACGAGCGGAGCAAGACTGATCAGCGAGGATGCCATTAGTACATTGAAAAGTAAATTATTACCTCTTGCAAAGGTAATCACACCGAATATCCCGGAAGCGGAAGTCCTTTCCGATATGGAGATCAAAACGGAAGCGGATATGGAAAAAGCGGCGGAGATCATCTGTCAGTCCTTTGGTTGTAGTGTGCTCTTAAAGGGCGGTCATCAGTTAAATGATGCCAATGACCTTTTATGGCAGCAGGGGCAGGATCCGGTATGGTTTTATGGTAAGCGGATCAATAACCCAAACACACACGGTACCGGCTGCACACTTTCTTCCGCGATCGCCAGCAATCTGGCAAAAGGCTATGATCTGAAAACATCGGTAAAGTATGCGAAAAATTACATTTCAGGAGCCTTGGCGGCAGGTCTGGATCTTGGAAAAGGAAGCGGACCAATGAATCATGCATTTGCGATCAAAGGAGAATATACAGATGAAGGAAAATAGAACTTCCGTTTTTTCAAACGGCTTGATATGGTTTGGCGCAGGGGTATCTCTGGCTGAAATTTTAACCGGTACTTATTTTGCACCGCTGGGCTTTGGCAAGGCTATGGCAGCCATTTTGCTGGGGCATCTGATCGGTGGCATCATGATGTTTGCCGCCGGTATGATCGGGGCAAAAGAGAGAAAGAGTGCCATGGAAACCGTAAAGATGAGTTTTGGTCATAAGGGAAGCCTTTTGTTCGCTTTCTTAAATGTCTTACAACTCATAGGATGGACAGCCATCATGATCTATGATGGGGCGCTGGCAGCGGATGGTATGTTACATACCGGACTCTGGGTCTGGGCACTTGTCATAGGCGGTTTGATCGCTCTTTGGATCGTCATTGGGCTGACCAATTTAGGAAAGATCAACACGATCGCCATGGCAGCGCTTTTCATCTTATCCCTGATCTTATTTAAGGTCATCTTCTTTGGCACGCAGGCGGCAGCGCCTATGGTGGATGACAAAAGCCTGACCTTTGGTGCAGCAGTGGAACTTGCAGTTGCCATGCCGCTTTCCTGGTTACCGCTCATCAGTGACTATACCAGAGAAGCCGAAAAACCTTTTGCCGCAACTTTAGCCAGCGTAGTTACCTATAGCCTGGTCAGCATTTTCATGTATATGATCGGTATGGGCGCGGCTATTTATACGGGCGAATATGATATTGCACAGATCATGTTAAAGACCGGTCTTGGCATTGTCGGACTTTTGATCATTGTTTTCTCAACCGTGACAACGACCTTTTTGGACGCATATTCTGCAGGTGTATCAGCAGTTTCCATTTCGGACAAGATCAAGGAAAAATGGGCGGCTCTGGTCGTTACCGTTATTGGTACGATCGCAGCAATCGTCTATCCGATGGATAACATCACAGACTTTTTGTACTTGATCGGCTCTGTTTTTGCACCGATGATCGCCGTACAGATCGCAGATTATTTCATCTTGAAAAAGGCAGATGCGCAGGGAAAATCTTTTGTCTGGAAAAATCTGATCATCTGGTTGATCGGATTTGTCGCATACCGCCTCTTGATGCAGGTGGATACACCGGTGGGAAATACTTTACCTGATATGGCGATCACGATCCTTCTCTGCCTGATCGCAGACAAAATTGCAAGTGGGAAAAAAGCAAATTAGGAGACTCCTGTTTTCGTGGTGTCTCCGGAAAGAAGAGATCATCATGAAAAAAGTAAATTTAAAGAAATTAACCGTAACAGCCCTTATGTCAGCCATTGCCGTTGTAGGAAGTTTGTTTTCCTTTCCGGTCTTTGGTTCCAAATGTGCACCGATCCAGCATCTGGTCAACATCCTGTGTGTTGTGACCGTCGGACCATGGTGGGCATTGGCGCAGGCATTTATCGCGTCACTCATCCGTAATCTGATCGGTTTGGGAAGCCCGCTGGCTTTTCCGGGCAGTATGTGTGGAGCACTCTTAGGCGGACTTCTGTATAAATATGGAAAGAAACTGCCATTTGCCTATATTGGCGAAGTCTTGGGAACCGGTATCCTGGGAGGTATGCTTTCTTATCCGATCGCTTATCTGGTGATGGGAAACAAGGCAGCTGCCCTCTTTACCTTTGTGGTTCCGTTTTTGATCAGTACCTGCGGTGGTACGCTCATTGCCATTGTGATCACAGTGTCACTGAAAAAGACCGGGGTTTTAGGACGGATGCAGGCAAGTCTGGAAGAATAATGTTGCGTGGAGTTTGACATGGAAAGCGATGTAGAGATCAGAAAATATTTAAATAGAATAAAGAAGGCACATCCGGTCATCCACTGTATCACCAATACGGTGACCATGAACGACTGTGCCAATCTGGCATTAGCCCTTGGAGCATCGCCGACCATGGCACACCATGAAAAAGAGGTGGAAGAGATCGCGGCGGGAGCGGACGCGCTTGTCTGCAATCTGGGCGCGACCGAATGTCTGGATGCCATGTTTTTCGCAGGCAAAAAAGCACATGATCTGGGGCATCCGATCGTGCTGGATCCGGTGGGTGTGGCAGGTTCTTATTACCGCAGAAAAAAGTGCATGGACCTGATCCGTTATATAGAGCCGACCTGTATCCGGGGAAATTATTCGGAGATGCTGGCTCTGATGGGACAGCATAATACGGCGGTTGGCGTGGATGCGGCAGATAAAAGTCTGGATCCGCAAAGGTTAAAGCAACTGGCAAAAGACTTACATTGTATTCTGGTGGCATCCGGTCCTACCGATTGGATCACGGATGGAAAGCGGATAGAGTCTTGTGAGCGCGGGCATGTCATGATGTCTTATATCACAGGAAGCGGCTGTATGTCTACGGTGGCGATCGGAACTTTTTTGACGGCAGATCCATCGGTGGAAAGTGTCTATGCCTCCTGTGAACTTATGGGAAAAGCAGGGGAAGCCGCGGCAAAACGCACAAAAGAAGTGCATGGCGGCAGCATGACTTTTCACGATCTTTTCTTAGATCAGTTATCCTTGCAGGGCGTTTTGTGGGAAGATAATACGCACTTGTAGAAGATGAAATTTCCTCTTGCATTTTAAAAATAAAAGGACTATAACAGTTTTTGGAACGAAGAGAAACGAAACGCCATTTGTTTTAATGACATTCCGCAAACATCCCTCTGTTCTTAGATTTGTAGCATGGAGGAAAAGACAAATGAATACTTTAAAAGCGCAAAGAAGAGAAACAACGGAGAAAGCAAAGAGACTGAGAAGAGAAGGCTATGTGACCGGTAATCTGTTTGGCAAACAGATCGAGGGTTCTGTACTTCTGAAGATTGAGAAGAAGGAAGCCGAGAGGATCATGCGTGAGTGCATGAAGGGTAGCCAGATCATGTTGGATGTTGAGGGTAAGGAGTATGATGTCCTCATCAAGGAAATGGATTATGATTCCATGAAACGCAGCATTGTGGAAATGGATTTTCAGGCACTTGTTAAGGGCGAGAAGGTACATTCTGTAGCAGAGATCGTTCTTCACAACAAAGATAAAGTGATCGAGGGTGCTTTGGAGCAGCTTCTTGAGGAAGTATCTTACAAGGCAACACCGGAGCATTTGGTAGACAAGATCGACCTAGATTGCTCTACTTTACATCTGGGCGATACCATTACAGTCGGCGATCTGGATATTGCCAAGAATAAGGATGTCGAGGTCATGACCCATCTGGATAGCGTAGTTGTCAGTGTACTTGCACCGAACAATGCGGACATTCCAAGTGATGAGGATGCCGAAGAGACAGCCGCAGAATAAATAATAAATAGTATTTTCGAGGGACGCTCCTATGCAGTAGGGGCGTCTCTTTTTGCTTGGAGTAACAAAGGAAGGGCTGGCGCAGAGAGAATCGTCTAGGGCTTAGGCCAGGGGCGAGGGCGAAAAACTGTCGCAGAACAGGGAGTCTCTGGTCGAGAAACTTTTTCTTTCTCTGATTAAAAATGTCTTTGCAAAGTTCGACAACCGTCTTGGATGATGTTCGCCTCTGTCAGATATGAATGCAAAACGCATTAGAGATGCTTTGGACTTGTTTGCAAGCAGGCAACTCGGGTACAGGGATGTACCCGAGAGGCGCAACCGCACACGGATGTTCGTTTGCGCCGGTTGCCACTGATTGTTGTAACCAACCGCCCAAGTCCTTAGCATCTCTTATAAGTGGCGCCCTGAATATCTGTCAGAGGCGGACACATCCTGACGGCAGTCGAAGCTGTGCAAGAGACACTTTATTAAAAGAAAAAGATTTCTCGAAGAGACTCACCTAACCTGCTCCAAAGTTTTC